>NZ_JBEOOY010000004.1:0-205612 GCF_040309585.1 Psychrobacter sp. GW64-MNA-CIBAN-0177 | reverse complement strand
TATAACGTGGCATGATTGGTCCTTGTGCCCCCATTTGGATTATTCTTTAGGGGTGACAACTATCCTGCCATAGGGGGGTATCAATACTATTAGAAAAGCTCTAACTCACAAAGTTGTTAGTAATCAAACTAGGATATTGATTGAAAAAATTATAGAAGATGTGCATAAAACTGAAGGAGTCGGTTTACCAAGAGGGCTTGAATTCAGTCCATCACTTGCAGAACTAATTCTTCAAGATTTCGACAATAAGGTTCGTGTTCAAGACGATATATTTTTCTACTCAAGGTATGTAGACGATATACTAATAATATCATCAGGATTTGAAGACAGAAAAAAATTTCTAAAGTCTATTAAGTCTTTCTTACCTAACGAGCTTTCTTTTAACTACAATAAGCAGAAAATAATATATGTGTCACAAAGACATTACAACTTTTCTGAGGTTGCGACATTTGATTACCTAGGGTATGAGTACAAGGTCATAAATAATAAAATTGAAGGTGAAAATAGAAGTGAGAAGAAAAATAAATGCAAATCAATTTTTAGAGGGGTTGAAGTTTCTCTTACACAGCAAAAGATAAAAAAAATAAAGACTAGGGTTTATAGGTCTATTTACTGTTATCTAAAGACCGGTGATTTTAAGCTATTAGAAGACAGGCTAGCTTTTCTAACTTCGAATAGATTAATGAAGGATAAAAAGACGAATAAAGTGTTTGCAACAGGTCTTTACTATAGCAATGTAAATATAGATAGTAGTTCTGAAAGCCTTAAAAAAATAGATGTTTATTTAAGAAAATTGATACTCAAAGCGCCTATGAGTAGTAGAGTTGCAAACAGTTATACTTTGAGTAATAGACAAAAAAGATTACTACTTAACTATTCCTTTGAAAAAGGGTTTCTAAATAACAACTATAAAAGATTTTCTCCCGACAGACTCCGACTTATAAAAGACGCTTGGAGATACTAAATGAAACCAATAAAGTTAGATAAAAAAGACTATTTTAGAGCTTTGCTAACAGATACGATTCCATCCGATGTACCTATAATATTTAGTAACGCTGGACTATATATTAATAGTCATATAGTCAAAAATGATAAAAACAGTCAAAAAACAAAAGTTGTTAAGTATTTATACGAGCTGCTAATTAGACCCGAATTAGATGAGAATTTATCAGTTAAAAAAAGAAACGAACTTCAGAAGAGTAAGTCTGAACCGTTTAAATATAAGATAATTAAGAATGAGCTTAGACTTAGAACATTGTCTTTAGTACATCCAAGATCACAAATGAATTACCTCGAAGTATATAGAGAGGATTCTGACATGTTATTATCATTATGTGATAAAAATAATTTCTCAATTAGAAGTCCTATAAGAATTTGTAATTCCTTTTATCTGAATAAAAAAGAGCCAGAAGTATTACAAAGATCTTATAAGGAGGTTCGAATAGATACTATTGAGGAAGAAATGTTTAAAAAACACTCTTCTTCATTCTATTCTTATAGAGGGTACGATCGTATATATAAGTTCTATACTTCTCCTCTCTATAGAGAGATGGAGGCTAAGTTCTCATACATGTATATGCTAGATGTTGCTAATTGTTTTGATAGTATATATACACATACAATCTCTTGGGCTTCTAAAAATAAAGACTATATAAAAGGTAGTTATGTCAGATGGAGTAATCAGTTTGCTCAAAAACTAGATACTATAATGCAGAGAAGTAACGCTAATGAAACTAACGGTATTCCAGTTGGATCAGAATTTAGTCGTATTTTCGCAGAAATAATATTTCAAGATATTGATACGAATATCGAGAAAGAGCTGGATACTGTTTACTCACTTTATAATAAAGAGGATTATCAGGTACTGAGATATGTAGATGATTATATTGTTTTTGGTATGACGGATGAAATCTGTAAAACAGTTTCTGCTGTTGTCAGCGACCGCTTATCGGATTATAATCTTTATATTAATAACGAAAAATTATCTAAGTTTGAAAGACCTTTTTTTACTGAAAAATCTAAAACGATAGTAGCTTTAACAAGGTGTCTAAATTATTTTGAAAGTAAAGTATTTCAGGAAAATTACTTAAAAAAACGTGAGTATTTGTATAGTAAAATCTATAGAAAAGATAGTTTCATGAATAAATTTATGGATGAAGTAAGACTGGTAGTCAAATCAAATACTAATAGCGGCTATGCTCAAGTTTCATCTTATTTAGTATCCTTTTTTACAAAACGGATAAGCTGTTCTATTGATTTTTATGATAAATATATTACTAATGAAGGCTCGAATGAAATTTTTGTTAGTAATATAGAGCTAATGATAGAACTGATATTTTTTTATTACAAAGTTTATCCTACTATCAACGCTTCAAGTAAAGTAGCTAAAGTAATAATATCTTTACTAGATTTTCTTGAATCTAATATTAATCTCAAAATATACTCCCCAAGAATAAAGAGTCTTGTTGTTAATACAATAAAAGAAATTAGTTTTGATAGATATAAAAGTGAGAGGCGCAAAGGGTATATATCTATTGAAAAGCTAAACGTAGTACTAATAACTAGTAACTTTGGAGATCACTTTAGACTTCCACCTAATTATTTTGAAGGCTTAATTAATAGTAGTGATGATCTTAATTATTTTGAGATTATTTCTTTGCTTTATTATTTCAACAACCATAGTGAATATATCGAAATTAAAAATAAAGTTATTAGTATAGCTATGAGTAGACTTAGTTCATATAATGTAATTAAGGATGATTCTGAGTTAGTTCACTTATTACTAGATGTACTATGTTGTCCATACATTCCTTTTGATGTAAGAGTAAGAGCTTTAAAGTTGGCTAATGACGATATAAAGCAACTACCCCATACGATTGAATCTTGTGTCAATGTTCTTGAAGATAGCTATTGGTTTGTAAATTGGAAAGACTTTAATATTAAACAACTTATAGAACGTAATGAGTTGAAATTACAATACTAATAGGTTATCTTTCTAGGTGGAAGAGGATCGTGCCAATATTACTTTCCCTCTGAAATACCTTTTCTTCTAGTGTTTTAGATGAAGCTTTTTAAGCAAGTCGGATAGTTGTAAACAGAAATGAATCGTTATAACAAGGTTTATGTGGGTTTGCCGACCTTTCATGAGCAACTTCCTGAGCGCATACTATAGCAACATTGTATGCCACACACCTGATGTTGAGGCATCCCTCTTCCACTTAACATTTTTGTAATATCCTTATCGATCATTCTTTCTTAAATCAACTGCCTGAATACTCAATATCTTCTTTAAAGTTGTTTGGAATAGTTGCCTTGTGGCGCGTTTTAGCCGTGACTGACGCGGTATCCTGTGCGACTAAGCGGGTTGCGGGCACTTGGCTGAGGGTAGTGTCGAGAATACAGGAATGCCATCAGCCATTAGTGCCCGCCACGCTTAGGGGTACAGATACAAGCAAAAGGCGCGATTAGCTCCCACAACATACCAACCAAAAGCATCCCACCTTTTGGCCACTCCCAATACATCCACACCTCAAACTTGCACAGACTACTTGGCGGGGTAGCCTGTGATGTCTTGAATGCTTTGGTATAAGGGTTTTAGGCGCTCGTACATCTTCAGATAGACCTCGTTATACAGACGCTTGTAGAGTTGCACGTTGGCTTCAATAGGTAAGAATTCGTCGCCTAAATGGGTCATGGCGTCGCTGGCAGCAGCGTGGTCAGGATAGACGCCGAGACCCACCGCGCAGTTGATGGCAGCGCCGAGGCCAGTGGCTTCAAAAGTGTGCGGGCGGTAGGCGGGCATGGCAAAGATGTCGGCGGTGAGCTGCATAGCGGCGTCGCTTTGGGAGCCGCCGCCTGAGACGCGCAGGTGTTTGATGGGTTTGCCGGTGCGCTTTTCAATCGTATCAAATCCAAGCTTAAGCTCGTAAGCCAGCCCTTCTAAGATAGCGCGATAGACGTGGGCGCGGGTGTGCACATCGCCAAAACCGATAAGCGAGCCTTTGCCTTCAAGTCCAGGATGACGCACGCCCGGCGACCAATAGGGCTGCATAATGAGTCCCATGCTGCCTGCTGGAATGCCTTTGACGGCGGCGTCGAGGAGCTTTTCGGTGTCTATGCCTTGGGTTTTGGCAAGCGCTTGCTCATAGTGGGCGAATTGTTCTTTAAACCAGCTGACCATCCAAAAGCCGCGATAAATCATGTACTCGTGATTGTAGTAATGCGGGGCGGCGGCGGTGTAGGCGGGCATGTGTTTGAGAATCTCGACATAATCGGGGGAGATGGTGTTGATGGTGGCGGTGGTGCCAAAGCTAAGGCATGCGGTATCGGCGGACAGTCCCGCTGCGCCTAGGGCTTCGCAGGCTTTGTCACTGGCGGCGGCAATCATTGGCGTGCCCTCTGGGATACCTGTGACTTTGGCAGCTTTGGCGCTTATCTCACCAAGATTTTGGCCTGGCGGGACGATTTTGGGCATTTGCTCGGGGGTACAGCTAAACAGTCGCCATTTAAGGTCTTTGGGTTTGAGCCATGTTTGCGCTTTGTAGTCATACGGCAGATAGCCGACGGCGTGACCATTTGAGTCGATAAGTTCACTTACTAGCTGATAAGTGAGGTAGGCGGAGAGATTGACGTAGTGCGCAGTCTTTGCCCATATCTCAGGCTCGTTTTGCGCCAGCCAATTACAGCGCGCTTTTTGCTGGGCGTCTTTGACTAATTCGCCCATGCCGATGATTTTGGTCAGCGGGTTTAAAAAACCAATGTCATGAGTTTCAGCGCGGCGCAAATCCATCCAGACGATAGCGGGGCGAAGCGGCTGTTTGTCTTTATCCAAACAAATCATCGTATAACGCTGAGTGGCGAGACTGACGCCGGCGATTTGCTCAGGTTTAATATCGCAGCTTTGCCACAGCTTTTGGCAGGCCTCCCATAGCTTTTGCCAATAGTAGTCGGCGTGCTGCTCGGCATAATTGGGCTGCTCGGAGAAATACGGCTCGATAGGCACACGGGCTTTGGCGATCTCAGTGCCAAATTGATCAAAGATAAGCGCTCTGACGCTTTGGGTACCATTATCAATGGCTAAGAAATAAATAGGGTCATCAAGGGTGGTCATAGTCGTCCTTAACTATGTGGTGATAAAAAACATTAAGCCGCAGGCAGATGATAATAATGCTGCCATAAGTCTTGATAGCGAGCGACTTCTTGCTGCCACTTTTGCTCATCCCAACCAAGCTCTTGCTGGCAAATTTGCTTCAGTCTGGCACTGATTAATGGCGTCATCGCACCATGCGGCAGTATCAACCCTAAGCGCGTACGACGCAGTAGTAGGTCATCCAAATGAATGACTTGCTCATAGCGTGCAGCAAAACGAATCTCCGCCCAAATGGTATTGCTGTCGGTGACATAAGCCAAATCGTCGTCATGGGCAAGTTCAAGCAACCTATCAAGTTGTAGACCGTAAAACCCTTGTAAGCGCTGTTGTAGAGATTTTGGTAAAGTGGCGAATTTGGGGTTGGTTGGGATTTGATTGCTAAAGACTTGGTCGCTGTCTAGGTTGTTGTTTTGAACAACTGATTCATCAAGGGCGAGCACTTCTTGACACTTTTTAAGGACATCAAGCGCAATGAGGCGAAAGGTCGTGAGCTTACCACCGCTGACGGTCACTAAATTATTATCTAGCCACACGCTATGATCGCGCTTTTCTTTGCTCGGACTGACGCGCTTACCGTCGCCACCTTCTGAAATCAGTGGACGCACGCCCGCCCACGTGCTGATGACATCCTCTCGATTGAGATCGGCATCATCAAACAGCGCATTGGTCGCCGCTAGTAGGTAATCGACCTCTTCGCTAGTAATACCGACCTCTTCATCGCCTAATGGTGGATGATCCAAATCGGTGGTGCCAAGGACGGTGCGGTTTTCCCACGGAAAGACGAACACCGCTCTTTTATCGACAGGGTGTAAAAAAGTATAGGCCTGATGAATAGGCAAGCGCTCTTGACTGACTACCAAATGACTGCCGCGTGAGGGACGGATCTGCTTATTAAAGGTTTGCTCCGTTTGCTTACTGGCTTGCATCCGTAAGGTGTCCGCCCAAGCACCTGTGGCACTAACCACGACTTTGGCATGAACTTTATAAGTCTGATTGCTATTTTCAGAAGAGGTATCTCTAAGATCTACACCAACGACTAAGCCCTGCTCATTAGTGAGTAACGACTCAGCTTTTAAGTAGTTAATCGCCTGCGCACCGTCATGTATGGCTTCGTCCAGCACGCGCATCACGAGTCGCGAGTCATCGGTCACCGCATCGCTAAACTGACTGGCACCCAAAAAATTATTTTGCTTGATATGAGGATTCAGACGCAAAAAAGCGTCCTTTTTAAAGTAGGTAAAATAGCGCTTGCCTGCCAGCTTATCGTAGACGCGAAGCAAAGTATTAAATATCCATGGCGGCGGGAACTTGCCTTTATAATGCGGCATAACGAAATGCATCTCGTTGACTAAGCCGCCAGCCTCACTCAGCATGCGCTCACGTTCACGCACGCTAAGCAAAGTCGTTTTATAATCGCCCGAGGCAATATAGCGTAGTCCGCCATGTACCATTTTACTAGAGCGGCTGGACGTGCCCCAAGCAAAGTCTTTTTGCTCGATAAGTAATACCGCAAGACCACGCCTTGCCGCCTCACGAGCAATGCCTGCGCCCGTGATACCACCGCCGATAATGAGCATATCCCAAGGCTGCGTTTGAGATAAGGGCGCTAGGGCTTGCTCACGTTGTTTGGTTTGGTTCATAGGTGATTCATCTTAGTTATCCATTGATATGACATAGGCAATTTTAAACAAAAAAGCGTCATGATTACGGTGTGCGACAGCAATATTTTTTCTTGCGTGCTGCGCCAGAAGAGGCTGCTTAAAAATATCGCTATAGTACTTATCATTCCTCTTTTTAAGCAATCATTCTTCAAGTAAAACGCCCGGATTCATACGTTGTTCAGGATCTAAGCTTTTGATCATATCGCTGGTGACTTGTAGGCCAAGCGCGCCTTTTTCAGCGCCAAGATAAGGGGCGTGATCACGGCCAACACCATGCTGATGCGATATTGTCGCTGTACCATTGGCCAAACTTAAACTGGCCGCCTTTTTAATTTTTTGCCAGCGTTTTAAGGTAGCAGCATGATCTTTTGCCGCTCTAAAAAAGTAAGTCGTATAAAGACTGGCACCTTGTTTATAAACGTGCGAGATATGAGTAAACGCCATGACGTCTTCGCCTTCATCTGCTAGCGAAGTTTTCACCGCATCCTGCATCTGTGCCATTTGCTCATCGATATTAATCCAGTTGGTCGCGGTCTCAAAGGTATCGACCATGATGCCTTTTTCCCACAGAGTGCCACGAAGATAAGGAAACTTGAAACGCCCGTGTGCCCAGATATTGCCCATGATATCGGTCAGCTTACCCGTGACACTACCGTGCTGCTTTAATAATTTATTGAACTGGGTCAGCGCGAGTTTATTCTGCGCTTTATCGCCTGAGACGCCGTAAGTCAGCATGACTTTATCTGAGCTAAGCCCGCGCGCTTTTAGATAAGTGCTAATAGCCAAGAATTGACTAGGCGTAGTGCCCAGATGTAAGTGTGCATCGGTCTCGACTGCATTACTGAGACGTAGCATAGACAGACGAACATTGCTCTGCACCGCTTGTTTTAGTACGGCTTTACCTGCTGCCCAATTGGGTAAAAAGGCAACTTTAAATAGCTCTTGTTCCGGTTGTGACTGTACGCGCATTTTTACTGTCGTAAAGATGCCGGCGCGACCTTCGGTGCCCATCATCATCTCACGCAAATCAGGCCCTGCCGATGAAGCCGGAATATCAGCGATATTTAGCACACCTTGCGGCGTGACTAGCGTACCGCCCGCAAACATTTGCTCGATGCGCCCGTAGCCCAACGACTGCTGACCACTAGAGCGCGCGGCGATCCAACCGCCAAGGGTTGACAGCTCCCAAGACTGCGGATAATGTCCCAAGCGGTAGCCATGCTCGTCCAGTTGTTTCTCAACGGCTGGCCCTTGCGTACCCGCACCAAAGGTTGCGATTTGACTCTCATTATCTAAGTCCATCAGCTGATCCATCTTGCTCATAGCGACGGTCAATACGGGGCGCGAGCCCTTTTGTGGATTGATATGACCAACGACGGAAGTACCACCACCAAAAGGAATGACGATAAGATCATGCTCTTGGGCTAATTTAAGTAATTGCTCGACATCATCAGTCGATTCAGGGAAAGCGACACCATCAGGGAAGACTTCAAAGTCACCACCGTGCATAGCGATCCAATCGGGAAAACTTTGCCCACGGGCGTGTCTAAGTCTCACTTCGTTATCGACAGATACGGTATCAAGCTCAGTCATAGCAACAGGCAAGCGGGATTTGGGGACGGTTTTAAGTACTTGCTGCAAGCTGACAGACTTTAGCTTATTGGTTTTGCCGATGTGTGATTTGATTAATTTCGCACCGTGTGGTGAGACTTTTTTATTGATACTGACATTGCCCCAGCCATTCCAGCGCGTTTGCTCGATGGGTGTATTTAAGGAGGTATTATCTTTTGAGACGCTATCTACACTGATGTTATCGATATTTTTATTATCAGAATTTACGGCGATAGGTGCAGACTGGTCAGATTTAGGGCTTTTACGGATAAGGGATTTGATTTTGCTCATAGAAGTTTAGCCTTTCGATTTATTATATAGTCACATTTTATATAAATCGGATGCGAGGTCAGGCGCGCTCAGTCTACTATCCTGTAGACACTTCACTCGTCTTCCCTGTATCCAAATTATCCTGAACCGACTATCACTTTTATTTAGGTTTGGATTGAGATCTGGTGTTAATCATTAGAGCCAATATAACGATCGCTTAACGGCAGATAGTGAGCGACAGCTAGCGATGCTATAACCTACCTACTATCAAATCATTACAACGTCAACCTCGCTGACCATACTAATGTATAGCTTGTACTCGATTGCTTTGTATTAATATATATTGATATCATTTGCGAATGACTATATATCTACCGTGCTAACGTTAAACTGCTTATCATTTGAGCATATCACAATATAAACAAAACGTTTATACGTACTCGTCATTTGTATAATAAAAAATTATCATTTTTGTTAAACAGTCCTATTATTAGGACTTACTCGAATATAAATGTCATCTCCACCTAGCTATTTATTAAGAATTATTTATTGAGCTTGCTGTCTCTTTTTTCCCCACGCTTGCCTTCTGACATTCAAATAATCGTCAATATTCGCTAATAACGGGTCATCGCTATTGATAACTAGCAAAAATCGTCAATAATTAACCATCTAATAGCCAATAGAGGACGTAAACTTGTTAAAATAGGCCACCAATTTATTTATTGATGGACATCGATTTATGACCACTGCCGCTGCCACTTCTACAATACCGACTATCAAGCAAGACCGCATCTTAATCCTCGATTTTGGCTCGCAATATAGCCAGCTGATCGCCCGCCGTGTGCGCGATTCTGGGGTGTTTTGTGAGATGTTCCCTTACGACATCGACACTCAGCGTATCACGGATTTTGGTGCCAAAGGTGTCATCCTATCGGGTGGTCCTGAGAGCGTACACGCAGAGAATAGCCCACGTATCAACGATGCCGTGTTTGACTTGGGCGTGCCAGTATTGGGCATTTGCTACGGTATGCAGGCGATGGCGGATCGTTTCGGTGGGCAGGTTCATGCCAGTGATATTCATGAGTTTGGTGCGGCGACCATCGAAGTAAATGGTCACTCGCAGCTGACTGACGGTATCGAAGACAGCAAGACTGACGGCGCGGCTGCCAAGCTAAACGTTTGGATGAGCCATGGTGATAAAGTCATCGAAGCGCCTAAAGGCTTTGACATCGTTGCTAGTACGCCAAGCTGTCCGATTGCGATTATGGCCGATGATGCCAAACAGTACTATGGTCTACAGTTCCACCCAGAAGTCACGCATACGCTACAAGGACAAGAATTGCTTGGTCGTTTCGTGCATCAGATTTGCGGCTGTGCAGGCGACTGGACACCAGACAATATCGCTGATATGCGTATCGCCCAGTTAAAAGAGCAAATCGGTGACAAGCAAGTATTGCTCGGACTATCGGGCGGCGTGGACAGCTCAGTCGTTGCAGCACTATTGCACAAAGCAATCGGTGATCAGCTGACTTGTGTGTTCGTTGATAATGGTCTCTTGCGTTTGCATGAAGGCGATCAGGTCATGCAAGTTTTTGCAGAAAACATGGGCGTTAAAGTCATCCGTGTTGATGCTGAAGATTTGTTCTTAGATGCGCTAGCAGGCGAGTCTGATCCAGAGAAAAAACGCAAAATCATTGGTAAAACCTTCATCGACGTATTCGCTGATAGTGCGCGTCAAGTGAGCGAGCAGAGCGATGGTAAAGTTGTTGAGTTCTTAGCACAGGGTACGATTTACCCAGACGTCATCGAATCTGCCAAATCACATCAAGGCAAAGCCCACGTCATTAAGAGCCACCACAACGTCGGTGGGTTGCCAGATGACTTGGCATTTAAGCTGATTGAGCCGTTACGTGATTTGTTCAAAGATGAAGTGCGCAAGCTTGGTATTACTTTAGGCTTACCAGCAAAAATGATCTATCGTCATCCGTTCCCAGGTCCAGGTTTGGGCGTGCGTATCTTGGGTGAAGTGAAAAAAGAATACGCGGATGTCTTGCGTTTGGCTGATGCTATCTTTATGCAAGAGCTTGAGCGTTCAGGCTGGTATGACAAAACGGCGCAAGCCTTTGCCGTATTCCAACCAATCAAATCAGTCGGCGTGGTCGGTGATGGCCGCCGCTATGCGTGGGTAATCGCGCTACGTGCGGTTGAGACTGTTGACTTTATGACGGCGCGCTTTGCGCATCTGCCGTATGATTTGATCGAGACGGTATCGAACCGCATCATGAACGAAATTGCTGATGTGTCACGTGTGACTTATGATGTGTCGAGCAAGCCGCCGGCTACTATTGAGTGGGAATAATTATTCATATGCTATGATTGTAATATCAACGCAAAGGAGTGATGGACTATGAAACTGGTTCATGTGGGACAGAACGAGTGGATGTTTGAAGATGACGTTAGCGATAAGTCGGCTGACAATAGATCAAATGCGCTTGGCGCTGGTAGAGCGCTTAATCTTAAAATAAAAGCCTTTGTAGATGCCGAGGTAAAAAGAGGTCGTGATATCAACGATATTATGAATGAAGTCATGACCAAATTTCAGCATGAAATTGTGCAAGACTTTGATGAGCAGCCGCTAACCTCATTCCAAGTGATACAGATGACGCTGGAGAAAGAAGGTTATGAAGTGGCTCGTGATATTGCTCAGTTTTTAGTATTAGAGAATATGAATGACCCTGATGCTTACTTTAACTTAGCATTTTTGTGTGAGCAGCATGATGACAGCTTTTTAGCACTATTGAGTAGCCGCGAATGTATGCGCCTATACTTAGAGTATTTCCCCAAAAACTTTAATTGGCAAAAAAGTAAGCTGCCATGGGGCATCATGGATAACCGTCCCTTTTTGCGAGCGCTGTTTCAGCTGGCAAATGTCTATGCTGACAATATGAGCTTTGATGAAGCCTGCGAGCAGGGAGAAAGGCTGCTACAAGTTTGCCCTAATGACAACCTAGGTATGCGTGAAGCGCTGATAGAATGGTACATGTTTACCGAAGAGTATCAGAAAATAATTCGAATTTGCGACAACTATCCAGAGGATATGCTTGCAAATATCGCTTTCGGTAAGGTGCTGGCTTACTGTTATCAAGATAAATTAGATAAGGCTGAAAAAGAGTGGGATATCGCAAAAGATAACTTGCCTGAAGTGGCGCATGAAATTCTTAAAAAGCGTCATCCTAGACCACGCGGTATGGGTATCAATAGTTATGGTATCGAAATTGGTGGTAAAGAGCAGGCTTATCTCTACTGGCAAGATATGGGCGATTGGTGGGAAGAAAATACTACCGCTCAAACCCTGATTGAGAAAAAACGTGCTGAGAAAAAGAAGAAAAAATAATTTGATTTAGCGGCACTTCTCTTTAGTTAAAACACTCAACTTGGTTGGGTGTTTTTTTGTCTAAATTCCTGTATCAGGTGGTATAGGGTTATTTTCTTCGTACGAAAGATAGTCAAAATTGATACGTTGATATTGGCGTAAAGTACCTACAGAAATTTTAAATTCAGTGCCTACTTTAGGAACAGAGACGTCCATTCCTGCATCTTTTAATATATCGGCATATTCATTAAGTGCATCAGTAGCAGAAGCAATAGACTGATCATTAGAAGCTATACCTAACAAATTAACTGAATAAGTTTCTTCATCCTTAATATCTCGATTTGGATAAATCTCAACATATATACCAGTTAGATGTTCATTAGCTCGCTTAGCAATCTTTTTTCTTTTACCTTTCTTATCAGAAGACGCGATTAGCTGATCGAATTTAGTAGGTAATGCTGGTCTTTTATAACGACCAGCTAGCCAATCAATATACTGATTTAGATTCCCTTCTAAAAAGTTAATTGAAGAATCAGGTTTAAATTCTTCAAGAAGTGACTTTTTTATTTGAATTTTTTCGTGAGCTTTTAGCTCTAAAATAACCTTCTCATCAGAGCTGTTTGAGATGGCTTCTATATGCAATATTCTAGGATGACGATTATGGCTATACTGTTTATTAAACGCTTCAACTGATAAAAGCCGGACAATAGAGAGCTCGATGTATTCTTCTTGCGAGGAGGCAACGTCGCATGATTGTGAGGCAACAACCAACAAGTTGTTAGCAGATATAGTGAACGTACTATCTATATCACCTATTAGCTTTGCAACTGATTCAGGTTTGACAAAGCTGCCTTGTCGCCATCCTAATGCTTCGAGTATACGCTGCATTTAAACCTCTAAATCAAACCTACTTCAGGCGTCAGTGATTGATGAGTAAGACGTCGACCTGCAAAAATTATTTTTTCTCTATCAAGCTTTTCGTCTGTCAACATTTGCATCACGCTAGTAGAACCTAGGATAGGGGTAAACAGCTTTTCTTTATCAGTAGGAAGCTTGTTATAACTCCAGTCTTCTGCGATAACGCTTAACTCAAACACTCTTTGTCTATCTTTTTCTTTACTAATCCCTTGCTTCTCCCAGTTGTACAGTGTTTTTCTTGAGACACCAACAAGGTTAGCAAGCTCTTCATCACTCAAATCAAAATACTCTTTTATTGTCGAAAGCTGAGACTGGCGAGTATTGTACTTAACATTAATACTTGATCCGCTTGCTTGGCTCATTTTGTCAATTATATAACGACTGTTATCGTAACTGGTTGATTTCTTAAAAGCATAGGCTGGAGTAGTGGCAAGAATAGAAGCGCCTATAAAAGCGGTAGTAATATTCTTATTTATCCAGCTATTTGCTCCATAACTGTTTTGTCTCATTTCCATGCCTCCTTGGCTTGTTCTGTTGTTACATTCCAAAATGCTTTTCGACTGATTTTATGCATGTTTGATAGTTTACTAAGTATTAATCCTTTATTAAAATCTAGTGGACCGGACTCTTCTTCCTGAGCATTCCATACATGGTCGATATCCAATAGTAGTCTTTTGACAGGCTTATCAGAAGATTTTTCTATTGCAATGGGTAAATTCTCTGCATCAGGCCAAACTAAAACTTTATCCTCACCGTATATCGAACGAATAAAAATAGCCCCTTCTGTCGTTCTCCATAAAGTTTCATTAGTCTGTCTTAGTAAGCTCCCTGACAGTTTTAAATCATCGTTGTTGTATAGTCTAGGCTGAACAAAATCTTCTATTGAACCTTTGCCTTCAATGTTAAAAATGGTATCGCTATAACGTAAGCCAAGACCTAAACAGAGGCTTGGGTTAATAACATCTATGATAGTTTGTAATAAGAAATCACAGTTCTCTTCAAATCCATTAAAGCGTTCATATTCACTAGTCATAAACAATAAACGATTCTGGTTAACCGAAGCTGCGGTATGACTATTTTTAGAGATAAACTCCCAGTTGGCTTGAGCCTCTAAGCTTATACCGTTAGGCGACACCGTAATTTCTTGGGTCTCAGTGTTTCTTAGAATTGGTAGCTTATTTCTCAAAGCATCTTGAATCTTAGGTATGTATTCCTTTATACCTAGTATAGGAGAAAATCTAAATTCTGCTAATACAAAGACCAAAGGTTGATTCGATAACTTTTTATAGTCACACATGTTGAACTCTCAGTAAGCTGATAAGTCTATTTAAAGTTATTATATAATACACACTATGTGTAATTAGTTGTGTAATTTTTGGAAAACAGTTGAGAATTCCAAAAAAAGCAGCGCTCCAAAAAAGAGCACTGCCATTATATAAAAACTAAGTTCTAAGCCAAACCCTAACCCCGCACATTCACCACATAACGCCCAACTACCTTACTCGACATAAAGCGATCCAGATATTCTGGCGTTTGCTCAAGCGTAATCTCTTCGCCATAGCTCTCTAGATTAGGCAGTTTCATATCGGTGGCGACACGTTGCCAAATAGCTTCTTTATCAGCTAGCGGGATATAAACCGAGTCGACACCCAATAATGACACTGCTCTGGTGATAAATGGCATAACCGTCATCGAAAACTCCGCACCGCCCGCTAGGCCGCAACTGGTCACTGCGCCGCCCGCTTTGGTTTGCTTGAGCAAATTAGCTAGATAATCGCCACCGAGCGTATCAATGGCATTGGCCCACAGCTCACGACCGATAGGTTTGCTACCGATTTCATTGATCGTATCGCGATGACGGACTTCACTCGCGCCCAGCTCTTTTAGATAATCGCTTTGTTCTGGCTTACCTGAGAAAGCGATAACCTCGTAGCCCAATTGACTTAATATCGCGATACTGATACTACCGACGCCGCCCGTAGCGCCCGTGACCGCGACTGGGCCATCACTGGGTTTTGCGCCCATTTTTTCTAACTTTTGCACACTTAACGCTGCGGTGAGACCGCCCGTACCGTAAATCATCGCTTCTTTTAATGTCAGCGACGACGGGCAGGGGAGCGCCCAATCGGCAGGGATAGAAATCATCTGACCCAGACCGCCATCCGTATCCATACCCAAATCATAGCCAAATACCAATACTTCTTGCCCCGCGGTAAACGTACCTGATTTGTCACTGACCACGACGCCTGCCGCATCAATACCAGGGGTATGCGGATATTGTTTGGTAATTCTTTTATTGCCCGATGCCGACATGGCATCTTTGAAATTTAACGAGGAATAATGCACTTCTATCAACAAGTCATTTTCTGGCAAGTCACTGACGTTACGTGTTTGAATGCTTTTATCGAACGTACCGTCGCTGGTTTCTTCGACGACTAAGGCTTTAAAGGTTTTATTATTAGACATTATATTATTCCTATTTTATTGCTTTTATATTGAATGTATTTTCAACGAATCTCTTAAACCAGCAGCTTAAGGCTTAATCAATACTTTGCCTTTTTTGCCAGATTGTACCTTACCAGATACCGCTTCGTTAATATTGTCCAGCGTATAAATCCCGCCTGTTGGTAGCTTTAACTTACCGCTAGCGGCGCGCTCGATAAGCTCTTTTATCAAACGGCTTTTATTATCAGCATCCATCTTTTGCATCAATGCACCGCCCCAAAACCCTTTGAGGGTCGCTTGCTTAAAGATGAGATGAGTCGGATTGAGCGCGAGTGGCTGACCAGACATCGCACCCACCGCTGCCATGATACCGCCATGACCGAGCAAGCTTAGTAAATCACCGCCAGATTGACCGCCGACAGAGTCGACTGCGCCGCTTATTTTTGCATCACCGATAATTTGACGGACTTGATCTTTCCAGTCATCATCATCGCTCACCACGTTGTTTTCGGTGATACCAATTTCGGTCAGCTCGTTTGCTGACTCTTTACTACGCACGACGTTGATGGTATTGATACCGCGCTCAGCTGCCAACATCGCAAGCGATTCACCAACTGCGCCATTGGCGGCATTTTGAATGACCCATTGACCTTTTTCTAGTTCTAAAAACTCAATGAGCATCAAGGCGCTCATCGGCATGGCAATAAGCTGCGCGGCCATTTCATCATCGATGGCGTCCGGTATAGGAATGACGCTACTGGCAGGCGCGGTGAAGTACTCGGCCCACGTGCCTTCGACACCGGTGACCACCACACGTTGACCCGCTTCCATACCTTTGACGCCATCGCCGATAGCATCAACAGTACCCACGGCTTCGCTACCAGCAAGTGCGGGCAGTTTTGGCTTGGTGCCATATTGGCCTTGGATAGTGATGAGGTCGTGGTTATGGATGGAGGATAAAATAGTCTTGATACGGACTTCGTTTTCTTTTGGCTCCGGCATTGGGCTGTCAATGATCGTTAGTACGTCTGACGGTTTGCCAAATTCGTTGTAGGTTACGCTGCGCATACTTATATCCTTTTTTATTGTTAGATAGCTATCGTTAATTATTAATCTTTAAATGATGGTGATTAATCACTCATCAACCTTAACAAGTAGGGCTTGATACCCGCAACCTGACTTTGGTAAATGAACGTTGCCCGCTGTTTATCAATATACTACTAGGTAAGTTATAAGCGGTAAGCTATAAAAAACTGTCATAAAAAATGGCAGCGCTCTCACTGTAAAGAACGCTGCCATTATCAATAAAAGTAAGGCTGGCTAAATGACAAGTTAACGACAGTTTAAGGTTTTAGCAGTACTTTACCTTTTTTGCCTGATTGCAATTCGCCATCGACTGCTTTGGTGATATCAGCCAAATCAAAAGTGGCCTCAACAGGTAGCTTTAATTTGCTATCGACCGCCCGTTCGATGAGTTCATTCACTAGGCGCTGCTTATGCTTCACGCTCATCTCTTGGCTGAGTTTGCTGCCCCAGAAGCCTTTCATGGTGGCTTGTTTAAAAATCATATCGGTAGGATTGATGGCCATGGGCTTACCTGACATCAGACCAAAAGAGGCCAAAGTACCATAATGACCCAACAAGGATAATAGCTCGCCACTGTTTTCACCGCCGACAGAATCAACCGCTGCACTGATTGCCTCATCACCGATGATATGACGGACTTGATCCTGCCAGTCTTCATCTGAGGTATTGATATTGTTTTTAATCCCCAATGCTTCCAATTCTTTTATTGCGTCACTATTGCGCACGACGTTAATGGTTTTGATACCGCGCGCCGCTGCCAGCATCGCAAGTGACTTGCCGACCGCGCCATTAGCAGCGTTATGGATGACCCACTGACCCGGTTGTAACTCTAGGAATTCAATCATCATTAGAGCGCTGAGCGGCATCGCGATAAGTTGCGCGGCCATCTCATCGTTCAGACTGTCGGGCACAGGAAATATCATGTTGGCTGAGGCGACGAAGTATTCCGCCCACGTCGCTTGTACGCTCGCCGCTGCCACACGCTGACCGACTTTTAAGCTTTTAACCTCACTGCCAACCGCATCGATAATGCCAACTGCCTCAGAGCCACCAATCGCTGGCAATTCTGGTTTAAAGCCATATTGACCGCGAATAGTGAGCAAGTCATGGTTATGAATAGAGGCGAGGATAGTTTTGACCCGTACCTCATTGGCTTTGGGTTCTGGAGTGGGACTGTCGCCTAAACTGAGGACTTCTGTTGGTTTGCCAAATTCGTTATAAGTTGCACTACGCATAATAAATCCTTTATTTATTGTTTATAAGTATTTTTAGATTAGTAACAGTTTGAAGGTTTAAACCTCAACCACCACCTTACCTACGGTACGATTGGTCTCGACTTGACGGTGTGCTTGTGCTAAATCGGTAAAGGCAAAGGTTTTGAATACGTGTGGTTTTAGTGTCCCTTTTTCCAGCATCTCTTTTAGCGTCTGCATATCATCGCCGTTTGAGGTCACGTTAAAAAACGCAATATCGATATCATGCTGCTTAGCATAGCTTTTTGCTTTATCGGAGAACTGCGGCGTCGGTAAAGAGATGATCGATTTACCATCCTTGGTGACTTGTAATGACTTCTCAAGCACGTCACCGCCAATAGCATCTAATACAAAATCTAGATCCGAGACCAGCTCTTCAAAATCCTGAGTTTCGTAATCGATATGCTCATCCGCACCTAACGATAATACAAAGTCTTTATTATCAGCAGAAGAGGTTGAGATAACGTAAGCGCCAATATCCTTGGCAATCTGTATCGCAAAGTGGCCAACCCCGCCAGAACCAGCATGAATGAGGACTTTATCACCCGCCTTTATCCTTGGGCTTAATACTTGTAGTGCGGTCAAAGCGGCGAGTGTGGTAGCGGCCGCTTCTGCAAAGGAAGTGCCATTAGGTATCTTGACTAAATGCTCAGCTGGCGCGGCAACATATTCGGCATAAGCATTGCCGTGACCAGGGAAATTGACGAGTCCGAAGACCTTGTCACCCACTTTAAAATTGGTAACGTCGTCTCCTATAGCAGTGACTACGCCTGCGATATCCCAACCTAAAATCAGCGGTCTGTCAGTGCCATAGACTTGATCGAGGAGCTTGGGCATCTCGCGTATTTTTACGTCGACGGGATTAATGCTAATAGCTTTGACTTCAATCAATAGCTCATTGGCTTTTGGCTTCGGCTTATCAACATTGCTCAAAATTAGGTTTTCAATACCGCCCGCTTTATGGAGAAGGTAGGCTTGCATAAGATGTTCCTTTATTATCGTTATAAGTAATAAAAATAAGTAGCAATTACCTTAGCAAATTGTCCTGAGGACTAACAAGGCAACTTTGGTTACCTGATGTTGTCACTGTTTGTAGGGATTAAACTTTGAGCATTTATTAGGTTTAATTATCAAAGGTTTTGTCATCATCAAAGACTTTTTCATTGTCAAAGCGATTAGTCTCGAAATTATTGGTCTCAAGGTCGTTAACTTCAGGCTTAATTACTTTAAACACTCCGTCCACCATATCTGTGAGTAGCGGTTCACCACTATCATTCACGCGAAACAAGCCATACTCTGCCACCTCAAACGCTTCAGCATGACCTTCTTGAAAGAAGAAAGCATTAGTCGCCAGCTTCAATTCGTTATTGCGCACGCGGTAGTAAAGCGCCATCTCATTAGCGGCTAAATCGCTCGGTATGACATTGACTAGACGGGTAAACGTACCGACGTTATTTTCATCCAAAGCGACAATGACGTAGCCTTCACTAGCGTTAATGTAGTATTCATTTTCTGGAAATTTTTCGTTTAATTCGTTGAGTACCTCACCTTCTAACGCATAGCGCAGGGTCATATAATCGCCTTGCATAAAGCCGCGCGGATCAACGGGCGCAAGCTCTAATAGCACGGTGTCGCCAGTAGCTAAATGGGTCTCAAACTTTGCGACATTAACGGTCATTATGACTAATATTATGATCAAACCCAGTAGCGCAACACCGATGGTAAATGTACGCTTTTGCCACCACGGTAGCGGCTTGGCTACAGACTTTTGCCCCAGCAATGGATTATTTATCTTGCTCATGACAAGCGCTCCTTCTCGTTAGCCACTGTCAGTGCTTCGCTACTCCTTTTACTAATCGCAAAATAACGTTTTATGAGTAACCAGCGCATCAATAGTAAACCGATACCGATGCTTAGCAGGGAGGCGGATTTGATCAATAAAGAGGTATCGAGCTGATAGTAATACCAAAATATATAGCCGACTAATGCTGTAATACCTAGCCCTAATAGCACGCGCTGACTGTTGGCAACCGCGATGACGATGATAAGGCTGGTCGTCAGCAATCCTGAGACATAGATCGACATAACGCCCAATATAGCAATGGCGAAAATAATGATGAACCCTGCTGCTGATAGCAGTTTGACTTGATAGCGCTTAAGGATAAGCAAAGCTGCATAAAGGCTGGCGAGCGTCAGTAAACCTTGTGCGAGGTAGTAGTTATAGCTAAAGGTGTCGCCATAACTATCAAGGCTGCCAAAGCTATCAGGGCTACCCCCATATTCAGCCGTGATAAAATACACCGAAACACTGAGCAACATCAAAGCGCTGGCGTAGGAGAGCGCTTTGCTAATATCCAAGGCCGCCGACCGCCATTTAACAGAAATGTGCTGTAATATTGAATAGCGCTGTAAGTTGGCAACGGCAGTCATAAGCGCCAGTAGCCCTAAGCTTAACTCGGGCAGGTGATAGAAGTTGAGTAGATAGATGACACAGCCCAGCGCTACCATAGCGCTTAATAGACGGTAAATAAAATTGGGCGTGACGATCGTCATAAATAGCTGTATAAGTAGCAAGATGACTACATTTACGGGTTGTTCAAGCTCATTAGTCAATAAGGCAAAGGCGATATACGCTTGACCAGCGACAGTAATCGCAAAGGCTAAGCTGTTCCAGAATGGGCTATGACGTAAATGGGCATTATAAAATAAAGACCAGCCAATAGCGCTCAATATGCTGCCAGTAAGCAATACTCCAATGATACTGTCAAAAATCTCAGTCTCAAATAATATCAACGTCAAAAACCCAATGAATAATAAACTGGCAAATATCCCACTAAAACCAAAAAGGATGTTGATAAACCAAGGGGTATGCTCTCCAGATTCAGTCTGGTTTAACAAGCTATCGTTCCCATTTTGCTTGTTAATTAATCCGTGCTGTTGTAATAGCAAAAGGCGACGACGTTGCTCATCGTTCATATCATTAGTCATAATTGCTCCCCTTTAACGATGGTATGGGGCACATTGTTTTCTTTTTTAAGACGTGCAACTTTGCGTAGCCAGACGACGGCATAGGAGCTCATACCGATCAGTACCAGCCCTAATAATAAAAAACCGCCAGCGTCAAAATCACTCAGCAGTGCTTTGCCTAAAATAAAGACAACAACCGCAATCACTGAGCCTGACAAGTAAGTCAACATCAGCAAATCAGTCGTACGCTTGCGGAAACGCCAATGCATAAATACACACCAACCTAGCCACAAGGAAACCGCGACTAAGAACAGCAGAATATTTTTATTATCAAAAAAGGTGCTTATCGTCAGATAAGTGATGGTATACGTACTGAGTAGACCGACGACATAGGTACTCCAATGTAGGCTGGATTTGGCGGCAGTGCTGGCAAGATTGAAGGTGTCTAATTTGCTATTGGTAGTGATATCAGTAGTAACGCTAGACAGGCTCAAGTCAGAAAGGCTTAAATTAGATGTCTTTAAATTAGAAAGTCCTGAACCACGTTTGTCTTCGAAGCAGATCAGCCATAAATAAAAAGCGATAAAATTAATGATAGTGATTGCAGTGAATTGCCAAAAATCTTGATAGTAGTAACCTATGCCAAAAAACAATGAGGTGTCGATATAAAATAAAGTTACAGCATTAATAAGCCCAAGCCACAGCAGCCAAAGCGCAGGGAAACGGGCGATGATGACCCAAGGCGTAATCAATACGGCCCAACCAAAGAACAGCTGCCACGTATCAGCGCCAGTCTGATACACCTGCCCAAACAGCGCTAATAAGCTACCGGTAATGATGCTAGCGATCAGCAATAACAACTGCCGAACAAAGGCAAAACGACGCCGAAAGGACAGCGCCACATACAGCGCGATAGTGATGACCAAAGCGCCTTCGACCAAAGCGAACTTGGCCAATTTGCCCATATATAGCCAGTTATAGGCAATAAAGAGCACAAGGGATAATACCAACGCTACCGCGCCGATAATCAATAGCGCTTTATCAAAAAACTGCAGCCATGTGCGCTTGCTGGGATAAACGTCTAAAAATAGTGCGGCGGTATCTGCCTTTTCTATGGGCAGTGTACCTTGGCTGAGCAACTGCTCGATTGTACGCCTTGATTGGGTCATAGCGCCCTCTATATAAAAATGGTATGGCTTATCTTAGCTGTTTTTATATGGTAGGGGTGGACTTAAGTTTTAAAATTCATCTTGCTCGTTTAATTCAATAAAACTCAATTCTACTCAACACATGCTCTTGCACTAGGTAGGCGCAGATATAAGCGCTGGGCCACGCAAAAATAAAGGCCAGCCCCCACGAGTGCAATAGCTCCGTAAAGAAACCATCTATAAAGCCTACTTTGACCAATATCAATGCCGTCGAGATAATGAGCGACATCATCAATGCCATGAGTCCAGTAAAAATTAGTCGATAGTACTTACGACGGGTACGTATCTTAAAGGTAGAGGTCTCTGCCATAATATTATGTAGTCCTACACAGTTAGCATCATGCTTAAATAGCTGAATCAGCATGATTTTTTGATGGAGTAAAGGGTTTTGTGCCACTTTATTAATTATTGGCGACTATCATATCGTGGGATGAGGCATTGGTAAAATCGTTATTACTCATCTTAAAGTTTGCCATATCTTAACGACTCTAGTTTTTTCTTGAGAAAGCATATTTTTGATAATTAGCATACTAAAGCCCGCTAGTTTTGCTAAGATAAAATCGATCACCACAAACCAATAAGGCAGTAAAATGACCGCTAAAAAGCAACGACACTCTCAACAAAAAACATTAGGCATCATCGGCGGTATGAGTTGGGAAAGTACCGAGAGCTATTATCGTCTGATTAATGAAGGGATAAAGGATAAGCTGAGCGGATTACATTCAGCAGATTTGCTCATACATAGCGTAGACTTTGGCCCCATTAATGAGCTGCAAGAGCAAGGAGCGTGGGAAGAGTTGGGCGTACTCATGGCTAATAGTGCCAAACGTTTACAAGCCGCAGATGCCCAAGGATTAATGATCGCCTCTAATACTATGCACAAGCTGTTTAATGCGGTGCAAGACGTGACCGACTTACCTTTGATTCATATCGCTGATGCCACTATTCAAGCAATTAAGGCGCAAGGTCTGACGAAAATTGCCTTACTGGGCACTCAGTTTACGATGACTGAGGATTTTTATAAGCAACGTTTGCTTGACGCAGGCTTACAAGTAGCGATACCAGAGAGTGATGCGCGTACAGAAGTGCATCGCATTATTAAGAACGAGCTTTGCGTAGGGGCATTCAAAGACAGCTCAAGAGCCTATTATATAAAGGTCATTGAGCAGTTAGCGGATGAAGGATGCGAAGGTGTGATTTTGGGCTGTACCGAGATTGGCTTGCTGATTAAACAAGCCGACAGCCCCATCCCTGTATTTGATACCACTGCTATTCATGCGGCAGCGGCAGTCAGGTTTTTACTTGGGTAATATTAAAGCCAGATCATCACTACTACGGTTTATTATGATTCGTTTAATCGCTACCCTGAAATTTTTGGCGCAAGCTTGCAACACTGAGTGAAGGTAAGCGCTTCCATGAAGTGGTCGGTGCCAGATCACGGCACGACGCCGAAGTGCCTATCTGAGCACGATAGCCCTCGCACCCTTGCGCGGCTTCTTCTTTTGACAAGTTTTCGCCTTTGCGCCAGCCACCGTATAGATATAATCCTGCCCCCATGACCGCGGTGGCTACCATACCTGCAGGGAATGATAACCAAAGCGCATCGGCACCCAGTAGTGGATACATGCCAAAAGCAAAACCAAGTCGCACAGGATACATCGAAATTACCATGACTAACAGTGGCCAGATCACATAGCCGTTGGCACGCATCGTGCCAAAGAACACTTGCGCTATCCCAAAAAAGAGAAAGCCCCACGTCGCCATGGTTTGGATATGCCGACCGACCGGCACCGCTGCACTGTCACTACCCAAAAACAAGCTTAAAATAGTTTTATCAAAAATAGTCAGTATCCCAATCATAGTGCCTGTCAATATCACGTTAAAGATAAGCCCCCAGCGGGTAATCCCTGCCACTCGGCTCCATTGATTGGCACCGATATTCTGAGCGACCATCGCACTAGCGGCGGCACTTAGCGCCATGGCGGGCATCTGCACGTAAGTCCAAAGTTGCTGGGTGGCGCTATAAGCAGCGGTCGTCTGTACGCCTTCGCGGTTGATGAGCGATAGCATGGTTAGCGCTGCCGTAGAGATGACGATCATCTGCAAACCCATCGGCAAGCCCTTGGAAAACATCGACTTTAAGATGCCAAGGTCTGCCCGCAAAAAGCGCAGCTCTGGCATACTGAGTGTCAGCACCGAACCACGCCAGTACATAGTGACGACCATACCGATAAGCGCTAACGTATTAGCAACTGCCGTTGCAACGGCTGAGCCAAAGATACCCCATTCAGGAAAAGGGCCTAAACCCAAAATAAGCGTCGGCGTCAAAATCAGATCAATCACGACCGACATCGCGATAAACCAAAGCGGCGTGGTGGAATCCCCCGTACCGCGCAGTGCCATCATCATCAGCGTAAAGGTTAGGGTGACGGGCATCGCAATAAAGATCATCCGCAGATAAGTCAAAGCAAGCTCAAAAGCAGTTGGCGGCGTACCGAGCAGATCGAGTAGCGTTGGGGCAAATATCCAGCCTATTGCTGATAACAATATACTGATTGGAATAATGCTCCCTAGCGCCGTCCCCATGGTACGCTTAACCTTAACGTCATCGTTTTGACCCATGGCTTGACCAATAAAAATAGTGGCCGCCATACCGAAACCAAACACGAATGAAATCATGATAAACATTAAGATATTGCCGTTCGCCGTTGCGGCAAGTGCCTCTTCCCCCAAAAACCGGCCGACCCAAACAGCATTGATCGAGCCGTTTAATGACTGTAGTGCCGAGGAGCCAAGGGTTGGCAAGGCAAACAGCAGCATGGTTTTGGCAATCGACCCCTCGGTAAGGTCACGCGATTTGTCAGTGGAAGTAATAGTGTCGCTCAATGTGCATCCTTTTGCGCCATCCAAATGGGCTTCGGTTGATGGTAAAAAAGAGTCCTAACAGAAGATTAAGTAGCTAATCTAATAGTAGGGTCTGTTGAACATTCAAATGTGGCACTGGCAGTGGTTATTTTTTAGACAATACGCAGTGAAATTTTTGACGCCTAGTCATTCTAGGTTAGATAATTTAGCCATGTATTGGCAAAAAATAGCCCTGCCCTGAAAGGCTGATACTAAAATCACCCCAAACGTTGTTGTAAACCTAGCTAAGGTCTCGACATTATTGTCGGTTTACGCCTGATTTGATAAAAGGTTTGGGACGATTTTAGCAATCAGCAGTCCTGATATTTGAATGTTCAACAGACCCTAATGAAATAAACGTTAATGTAATAAAAACGCTCATTATAAATGACAATGTGTGTGGCATCTTGATTAGAAAGGTAATCAGGGAAGCGGTAGTCTTGTTTATCAAATGCAAAGGGATAATGTTTTGACTGCAAAGTTATCAATTAAAAAATATAAGCATAAGTTTGCCGTTAGAATCATGGTCTACAAGACACTTTCATATTACCTCTTAATAAGGATGTTTCGATGCTATTAAAACGCTTAGGCCTTGCCGCTCTATTCAGTCTATCAGTGGTGGGTTGTACGACTGCCCCCAATTCTTTAGCGGTCAATACCACGCAAAAAATTATCCAGTATGAGCGCAATAAGTCAGATTTAGAAGTCAAATCGTTGACCCTAGCTTCTGGCGACAAAATGGTTTATGCCGAAAACGCGAATGTGACGGGCGAGCCGTTACTATTGATTCATGGCTTTGGCGGTAATAAAGATAACTTTACGCGCATCGCCAGTCAGCTAGAGGGCTATCATCTGATCATTCCTGATCTGCTGGGCTTTGGTGAGTCTAGCAAGCCTATGACCGCAGATTATCGCTCGGAGGCGCAGGCCACGCGTTTGCATGAGTTGCTGCAAGCCAAAGGTGTCGCGTCAAACATTCATGTCGGTGGCAATTCGATGGGCGGGGCGATCAGTGTCGCTTATGCGGCAAAGTACCCTAAAGACGTCAAAAGTCTATGGTTAGTGGACACAGCAGGGTTTTGGTCAGCAGGTATTTCTAAATCGCTAGAAGGCGCGACTTTAGAGAACAATCCGCTACTGGTCAATAACAAAGAAGACTTCTACAAAATGTTTGATTTTGTGATGTATAAGCCGCCTTACTTGCCTAAGTCTGTCAAAGCAGTATTTGCCCAAGAACGTATCGCTAATAAAGAGCTACACGCCAAAATCCTTGAGCAAATCGTCACAGATAGTGTCGAGGAACGTGCCAAAGTCATCGCGCAATATAATATTCCGACGCTAGTGGTTTGGGGTGATAAAGATCAAGTCATTAAGCCTGAAACGGTCAAGGTGATAAAAGAAATCATCCCACAATCACAGATTATTATGATGCCAGAAGTCGGTCATGTACCGATGGTCGAAGCGCTTGACCAAACAGCGGATGATTATAAAGCGTTTCGAAAAGGACTAAAGAAGTAGTTGTTTAGGTCAAAAATACTTGTTCTAAACCAAAAAAGAAACATCAGGTAGACTGGTGTTTCTTTTTTTTGGTTAGAATATTGTTTCTACATCAAGAAAACTAACACTCTTTTACCAGCCGCTCTAATAATTCAATCGTCCGTTCTTGTCTGACCAAAGCCACGCCTTGCCCTGCCCATAGAGACTGATATTCTGCATCTAGGTTTTGTTTCGCATGTGCACGTAAAACTTTGGTCATTGCATTTAATTGAGGGTAGGGCGGTAGTTCATACGCGCTTTCAAATTGAGCGAAGTCACGCAAATAATCGTTCAATAAACCGCGAGCCTGCTTACCTGAGAATAGTTGTGTTAAGCGCGTCTCGCTACTGCGTTTATTCTCGCTAGCGTCGAGCAATGCTTGTTTATAAGTGTCATTGATACCACATGTATCGGTGGTCAAAAACGCCGTGCCGATTTGCGCCAGTTCGGCACCGGCTGTTTGAATTGCTTTGATCGCTTGTCCCGTCATAATGCCACCAGCCGCGATTAACGGAATATCGGTGCAGGCACGCGTTTGACTTATTAGCGTCAATAATCCCAATGGATCGTTTTCACTTTGCGGCAACCAACCACCGCGATGCCCACCAGCCTCCACCCCTTGCACACATACCGCATCGACGCCAATCTCTGCCCATGCTTTCGCTTCCAATGGGTGATTGGCAGTACCGATGACACGTGTGCCTAAATCTTTTAAGCCTTGCACTTGCTCGGCGCTAATAATGCCAAAGGTAAAACTAGCGACAGGGACAGGATTGTCATAGAGCACTTTTAGCTGCTCTGCAAAGTTTGGCGCGGGGCGGTCAGGTAGCGCCATGTCTATATTGTTTTCTTGATAATAATCACTTAGCCAAGCAGGAATTGCGCTATCCAACGTAGTAGAATCATGCTCAGACAACACCATTAGATTGACCATAAAGGGGCGGTCGGTCAGCGATTTAAGGCTATTAATGTGATCATGCAAAACATCTGGTGCGGTCGTCCCACTCCCTAACGACCCCAGTCCACCAAAGTTACTGACAGTTGCTGCCAGCTCAGGGGTGGTTGCGCCTGCCATCGGTGCTTGCACGATGGGATGGATCAGATTAAGGGTATTCATTAAGGTCATGACTGGCGTCCTTTTTGTTTTGTTAGGTTTTTTATCTCACTTACTTTAACAGAGGTAAGCAATGAGTATGTTGGATAGTGTTTATTTAGTTGCTGAATATGGAGGTTGGTTTTGACTACAGTTTTGTAGTTAAGATAGTTGACTATGGATTTGTAGTTAAGTTGCTTCAATCGATAGATCCATCACAAACACATCGATACCTGTTTTGTATTTTTCTTCAATACGTAAAGTCAAGGTTTGTTGAAGCTCTTTAGCATTTTGTGTTTTTGGCTCTACAGTTTTATTGGTATGAAGTTTTTTATTTTTCTGAGGAACATCGCCAAAATAAAATATTAAATAAATGCCTTGTCCTTGAGACTGATACTCTTTGAGATATAAGTCGCCTAATTGGTCATTCATGGCTGTCCATAAATCATCGTGCCATTGTCCTTTGACTTCTATAGGTAACTGCATCTCACTACTATTGCAAACCAAATCAGCACGTTTATCATCTGGCATATCTTTTTCAGTATCTAGCCTGAAATGATAAGGTTCAATATAAGGTTTTAATAAATCAGCTAATCTATCTCTACAATAGTTTTCGCCATGAGGCTTTTTAGGATTTTTACTTTTGCCATCTTCATAGAACATTTTATAGCTGTCAAGTTCACTGGACTTAACCTTCTTTTGAATCTCATCAAGCAGTTCTAAAATTAAAGTCTTCAAGTCTTTGCAATTCTCAGGCGCTTTATTCTGAAAAACATTTAGTAAGTCAGAAAGCATAGGCGCTTGATAATTGGCATCTCTAATATTATTAGCTTGTTCTGCTAGTAAATTGGTAATGAAAAGTGTGTAACTTGAATGAACACATTTTTTGAGCATTCTAAGTTCTACTTGAGCTTCAAGAGTGGTTATATTGCTAATTTCTGTTAGACAGAAAGTAATAAAATTACTCGCATCGTAGGGGTGTCGACTTCCCGAGAAGCCACCAGTAGGCATATCAGTCTTAGGGAATGAATAACTAAAGCGATATGCAATCCAAGACAATAATGTGATGCTCATATTAAGGTTCTTGGTCAAACGTGACTCGTGATAGGTCGCTTTTAAATGCCAAAATAGTAATTTGGGGTATTGAGTACATTGTGAAAACTTCATAAAGATTTTTTCATCAATAAAGCTTAATAACGATATCCATCTATTATTCTCTTCAATACGCTCACCATTATCGTCATCTACCAACTGTGCTTTTTCGACAACTAAATCGCTTATTTTTATTAGTGCATTGTTATTGATAAGTGTATCGATAAACTGATTTCTTGCTTCACCATGAATTTTAGGGTAGGTATTTAATAAATCAGTAATGGTGTTGATTGAAAGCTCATCTACATTTTCACCATGAACCCAGTGCAAGCCTTTTATTAGCGCTCCATCGTTCTGAAATTGAGGAATAAACATTTCATCAATAATTGTCTTCTTTAAGCTTCTAGTAACTATTTCATATCTAATAGTCTCGCAAAGCTTAGGACATTCATTATCGTAAAATGTAAAACTTAAATATCGTTCATAATCTAGAATAACAGCGCAGGCTAAAATAGTATTATCAGATAAATCACTGAGTGTTTCGTTTCTCAAGAGACGACAATAAATTCCAGCTATCAAAACTGGCTCAATATGATAGCGTTTTTGAGTTGTTAGTTCGGATATAGTAGGAACTGAGTTATGTAGGCTTGCTTCAAACCCTTTTAATATAGAGTCAGTCAAACTATCTCCGAAAATATATTTAACTTTTTCAACTACTTGTACATCTTGAGGAATGTCATAGTCTGGGTACAGTAAAATATGAGCTGGATAATTACAAAATTTAGCGTCGCCTTTCTCTAATTCAGTCCTGTATGGCAATAAGTTGTTTTGAATTTTCTTAGATTTTAGCCTCTTATCTATTCTTCTACGACGGCTAGAGCGCTTATCTTTTATTTCCCAATCAAAAAGATAAAACTTCTTTTTGCTGTTCAGATAGTCTAAGAGTTTATTATGTTGTGCGTAAGGTAATGCAAGTCGATAAATTTCATCAGAGATAATACCCCTACCACAATAGAGACTTAAAAGGTGCTTCCATTTACTAATGTTATCTTCTATTACATCTTTCGCTTGTATGTGTATTAGTAGTTTTTCCACATCTTCCTTTGTTGGAATTAGAGAATACAATACAGTTTGATTAAATAAATAGAAATTAAAATGTTCACTTGAACGTCCCAAATAGTACTTCTGAATCTTTAGCTTTTCCTCTGGGTATCGTTGGAAGTAATCTATGAAAAAGTTAGATGTCTCTTCATCTGAACCGAAGGTATGGAACTTATTAAAGAGTGAAATACTTTCATAGAAAATAACGGTATCTATTTTTTGCTGACTTTCTGTTACATATCGCTGAATAAAACTTATAATTAAGCTATTGATATCTTTCACGGCTTCATGATTAAAATCAAACCTGCCAATAGCCAGAGAAATAATTTCTTTACGTAAGTTTTTTAGAAATGTAGAAATTCTATCAACTGGGTATTGTGAAAAATAGTATTCACTACCATTGCGAGGTACAAAACTTCTTTCTCGTTTCGCATCAGAAAGTCTGAAATTATAAGATTTCATAATTATTGAGATGACTTGTTCATCTGTAATTAAATCATAACCATATTTAATTGCGTACTCAAAAACTAACCTTAATGAAGAATGACTACCTTTTTCTATTAAAGGATTGAAATCGGTAAAGGTGTTAATCAAGCTGCTGGCATGAAGCAACATCAAAGAGTCAGAACGAGCAGAGTAAGGCCAGCCATCATCGTAAAATATTGCAAATAATTCATCAGCTAACTCTGCAATGAAGTCAGCATCTTGTAATGCCTCAAGTATAGTTGTTAAAAAATGAAAGTTGGCATCTTTATCGCTTAATAATTTCTTATATTTCTTGAGTAGTGAGCGACTAACCAATCCCTTAGCTTTAGTTTTTTTCCAATAATTATTTTTGCGAAACCAAGGGTTCTCTATAGTTAGCTTTTCCAAAGCATCAAACAGTAAAATACTATCATTATCTGAGAAGTAATTAGTATCGCCATACTCTATCAGCCCGTAAGGGTCAGTTTTGATTACAATTTCAGATAAATTAGGGTTAAAAGTAGGTAGCCATGCGAATAGCCCCCTCAATGACGCAATTATGCCACCATCGAAAACCAAATAAGAAAGGATATGACGTTTGATTCTAGGACTAGACATCGCTTTTGCTAGCCACTTAGCACCTAAATATTCTGCAATACTTCTATGCCATGGCTTAAACAGGTCAGCATCTACTGATTGAAATAATCGCGACTGTATGGTTGATTCTAACGTGTCATTACTTATAAGGTCAGTTAAAAAGTGAAGGCTTATTGCATCATCAGGTGTGCTGCCTGTCATACCTTTATAAATAGACTGTTTTCCTGCCAATAGGTAAATAGAAAAGATTAATCCTGCACATTCAATAACCTGATCTTGATGTAATAGCCCAAGTGCATTCTGTGCTTTCAAGTTTATCTCTTGCCATAATTTTTCAGTTGCCAATTCAAATAGCTTAGCCTTCGTTTTGGGTACAGGATTAACTGAAAAATCAATTGCTACTAACAAAGCTAAATTTCTTGGATTTTCATAAAAAGAGGATAAGCTGTTTTCTTCTAGTTGATGGATAAGCTGAGAGACATTTTCTGAAGATAAACCTTGCGATTGCAAGAACTGCTGAGCATCTTCTCTAGATAAGTTTTTTAAGTTCGCAGTTAATATGTTTTTGTAGTCATTTTGAATTTCGTTTTTATTACTACTATTCCATTCAATACTTCGACAAGTTAATATAAATTTTGGATATCCTAGCTTAGCAAGTTTGTTTAAAACACTATTAATACTACTACTATCTTTAGTAGAAAGTATCTCGTCAAACCCATCTATTAATAAAATTTGGTTTGACTGAATGTTTAGTCTTTCGACTGATTTTTGAATCAAATCCGAAGCACTTAAAAACTTAGTTATATACTTAGAAGATTCAGCTAATTTTTCCATCAACAAAGTCTTGCCCATGCCTGCATCAGCAAGAAGGACAATAGTATTAGATACAGATAAGTCTAGCAATTGTGAATCTTCAATTACTTCAGTTTTAGGTTTTCCGCTCTCATCCTGAGTTTGGTAGTCGAGCTTTCTGGTAATATAGTTCTGCATTTATTGTTGTTCTATCGACATTAGATGTGTCTAATCTATCACTAATATTTTAGGATTAGCAAATGACTTAGTGTATAGAGAATTTACTAACATTAATTTAATAAAAAACCGTAGAAATATTTCGTTTCCGCAGTTTATAACATTTTTTTTATACCTCAACCCATCGGTGGCCAACGATGTTCCTTATCGCCCTCTATCCAAGCTTGAATCCACGGTTCAGTGGGCTTATTCCATTCCGTTTGACCTAATGCTTCTAACACTCTTGCCGTCTCGATAACTTTGCCGCCCTCCGTCACGCCAGTGCGTAACAGTACAGAGGAGCAGGGCTTGCCCTTGACCCACATCGAATGGTCAAGATATAACCAACGCTCATCAATACCGACCAGCTGGGTTTTTATCGTGACTTTGTCAAATAAGCGAATACGCTTACGGTACTGGATAGTACTGCCCGCGACTACCATACCCCAACGATGTTTGAACAACTGCTTGCCAAGACCTGTACGAATAATAAAATCAGTACGCCCTATATCATACACCGTTAATACTCGCCCATTATTCATCTCAATCATGGGATCAATATCTGTGAGGCTACAGCGGATCATGACTTCACTGACCTGAGTAAAGTTTAAAGACTTGCCTTTTTTATTAGCGACAACCGCATCAATGATAGCCTTGGTATAGCGTAGGTAGGGATACATAATATACTCTCAAAAATTTAGAGGAACAGGCTATCTGAGCCTAGCGTTTATTAGAACCAACACCAATAGCTTCAAAATAAGCACTGACGGTTTCGGGTATCCAATTGATATCAAATTTCGACTTTTTACCGTTAATCTTATTAGCGTTAACCAATCTTTTCGTTGAAGAGTAGCGCAGATAGCCGATATGCCCGCCGTGATCGGTATCGATGATAGTGACGCTATCAGAGACATCATTTGGCGTCGCGGTAAAGCCGATAAAAGGATCGTCTTTGGCACTGATTAATAATAACGGCTTGGTCACATTAATCAAATAAGGGAGGGCAGAGGAAGATTGGTAATAGTGATTGTTGGAGCGGTAGCCATGACGCGGTGCGGTAAAGATGTCATCAAAGTCGCTGATACGATTGACCGCTTTGATGGCATCGATTTCTTCTTTGGTGATGTCGTTTGCCAGTGCTTTTTTGATGATAGGATTGAGTAGATATGGCGTATAAATACGATGGCTCAGAAAGCTGTGCATATTGAGCGCCGCCGATGACATATCGACAGGCGCAGAGATAACGGCTGCACCCTTGCAGATGGCTTTATCCCCATATTCGCCCATGTATTTTGCCAAGGCATTGCCACCTAGTGACACCCCAGCCGCATAAATATTGGCATATCGCTCGCTGAGGTTTTGTAGCGCGTGATGCACTTCATCGGTGTCACCGGCATTATAAAAGACTCGACCATTAGCAGGAATACCGCCACAACTACGAAAGTGCGCCACCACAAAGTGCCAGCCTTGCGCGTGCATTTGATACGCCAATACCCGTGCATAATGGCTGTCGCTACTGCCTTCCATCCCATGAAACAAGACGATTAAAGGTGTTTGTTCACGCTCATCATTTTCGATGGCTTTTACAGGGTGCGCATCATAAAAGTCATAAGCAATATCAGTCTCACCTAGAGAGTCTTGCATCACCATCCGACGATACGTCGGTGCTGCTGGTGCAAAAAACTTGGGCAAGATACTTTGCAGATGCGGGTTAGAGAGCCAAAATGGCGGCTTAAAAGGCGTGGGGTTGAAATGGTCGGGGAGGTTGTAGGTTTGCATGGCGTGATCTTATCGTTAGTGTTGAGAGTAAGCGTATAATACCGATAGATATATTGAAAACCAAAGACTTTCAGTGAACGCATGGTTACTCAAATTTTTGATGGCTTTTTGATGGTTTGAGGTTGAATTCATGTTTCATCCAATACCCGCCCATCCATCGCAAGGCGTTCTTTTAAAGTCTCAATATCTGCCTCAGCAAGCGTCACGGTCAAGGTGACTTGCTTACTGTAAGCGACCTCATCAATACGACCGTTTAGACTCTCAACCACATAGCGGCATTGCGCTTCGGTCGCAAATTCTGCGAGTATTTGCACTCGGCTCATGGCTACATAAGGGCTTAAAATCATCTGGTCGACCGCCGCTTGCGCAGAACCTGCATAGGCACGGGTCAGACCGCCAGCGCCCAGTTTAATCCCGCCAAAATAACGCACCACAATGATGATGACGTTGCCAATAGATTTGTGTTGTAAGACATTTAATATCGGACGTCCTGCGGTACCACTCGGCTCGCCATCGTCGTCAAATCCAGCGCTGGTGGTATTATCAGGGTCACCAATGATATAGGCCCAGCAGTAGTGACGGGCATCGGCATATTTCTCACGTAGTTGTTCCACGTGAAACATTGCTTGCTCACGTGAGTGCACCGGATACGCATAAGCGATAAAATCAGATTTTTTGATTTCTAGGCGGGCAGTGACGGCACGTTTTAGCGTTTGATAGCTCATATTTCATCAGGTCTAGGTAGGATATGGTAAACTTGTCTAACTTTCACTGTTGTCCATATTTGGCGCAGTGTTCATTTAATTTTTCATTATAGTACCATTTCTCACGCTTAAAGATAACGAGCGAGTCGCGCCTAAGTGCTAATCTAGTAGCCTTGGCGCGGCGGATAGAATTAGCGATTTCGTTAAGTTCATTCCGTTAGCGGCAGAGTTGGGAGTGGTAACATAACACTGATGGTAGTCAATCGTATGCGTTTAGATAAATTTATTAGTAAGGCCACTGAGCTGTCGCGCAAAGAATCCAAAAAGATTATGCACGCGGGTGAAATCACGGTCAATGATCAGATAATCAAAGATCCTGGCGTCCATGTCGATATCGTCAACGATGATGTCATGTGGGCAGGCGAGCCACTATCGGTCGCGGCGGGCAATCGCTATATACTCCTGCATAAGCCTGAAGGTTTTGAATGTACCTTAAAAGTTAAAGAACATCCTATCGTCACCGAGCTGATTTCGGTACCAGAACTGGGTAGCTTACGTATTGCGGGTCGCCTCGATGTCGATACGACTGGTGCGTTGCTCATCAGTGATGATGGCAAATGGTTGCACCGTGTCACCAGCCCTAAACATGCCCATGCCAAGATTTATGAGCTGACCTTGGCTGAAGCGATGGACAGCGACGCTCAAGCCAATGCTGTTAAAAAAGTGGCTGAAGGTATCTTATTAGAAGGCGAACATGAAGAAACCAAGCCTGCGGTTCTTGAGTTCATCGATGAGACTCATGCGCGTTTAACTTTAGAGCAGGGCAAGTATCACCAAGTAAAACGTATGATGGGTTATTTTGGTAATAGAGTGACTGAGCTGCATCGCGCCAGTATTGGTCATATCACTTTAGACGGTTTGGAAAAAGGCGATAGTCGCTTCTTAACCGAAGAAGAAGTCGCCAAATTCTAAATTTTCGCCTTATTGAACCCTAAAATAATTTGTGAAAATAAGATTTAACATGAGCAGCCACTATTAAAGTGCGCTGCTTTTTGCTGCCTGTTATGTCTGTCTGCTATCGTCAATACTGAATAAAATAGATAAAAGATATAACGCACGAAGCTGGTACAAATTTCTTGGGCTTGCTGTGCCTACGCCGACAGACCCTAACTTATCTATATTTGTATTGCCTGTCTCTTAAAGCTCAGTAGCAATTTTGCAAATTTGGCCTTTTAATCGCTGTCAAAGTTAGCGCATATGCTAAAGTCCCGTTATCTTTTTAATCTATTTTTTTGCATAATGAAGTGGATGCTTGTTAGAGAAACTTGCCGAACACGTCTGTTAAAACACTTCTTTTATAACAAATAGGACTGTCTCCGTGAAACAACTTGTATTAAAGTCTGCTGGTTTGATGAGCGCGATACTATTGGCGACGACAGCCTGTGCCCAGCCGAGTGCCACTGATGCCATTAATAACAAACTCAGCTCAAGCGTGCAAACCACGCCAGCCGCTGGTACGGTAGGCCAGTCGGTGGACAAGCGCTTACGCCAGTTACTAACGCAAGCAGGGATTAAGACACAGATAACCTCGATTGTGCCTTCTAAGTTGCCTAATATGTATCAAGTCAACCTAGTAGGGCAGCTACCACTGCATATCACTAAGGATGGCAATTATGTCATCCAAGGCGAGCTACAGAAAAACCCCAGCAAGCGGGTCGTGACAAAAACGCCAGTCCGTAGTAATCGTGACCAAATAGGCAAGCCGGTCAGTGCTACCGTCAAGTCATCGCTACTCGCCAATATGAGTGCGCTGAAAAATATGAGCGCTAAAACACCTTTCTTTTATACGGCAGTGCCGGGCGTTATCTGGGGAGCAACGTTAGAAGGGGTGCCTTTCTTGCTATCGGACGATGCGCAATACATCACTGACAGTGAGATATCCGTCATCGAAAACGGTCAATTTATCGGACTTGATGAAGCGTTTGAAATGCGCAAAAATCAATCAGTATTCGTGGCTTTAGATGAGTCGCAATTGATTACTTATCCCGCTATCAGCGCAGAAAAAGCCATTATTTATGTGGCTACCGATGTCAATTGCCCTTATTGCCGTAAGCTACATCAACAATTTCCTATGCTCAATACCAAAGGTGTCACAGTAAAAACCATCGCTTATCCGATATATGAACAGTCACCTGCGCAAATGCGTGCCATTTGGTGCCAAGCTGATAAGGACAGCCGCCGCAAAGCCCTTGATAAAGCCATGTTAATTGGGAAAATGACGCCAGCCGCTGCCAGCTGTAATGTTGATTACGTGACGCCCAATCGCGAAAAAGCGGCGGGACTGGCAGTGATGGCCACGCCTGCTATTTATCGTGAAGATGGCGTCCTCTATCAAGCGAGCTTTGAGAGTCCAGAGTTTTTAGAATTTCTAGGTATTAAATAACCTTTGGGCATTAAATAATTTATCGTCTGTCCACTATAAAACTGCCACAAAATCAAACTCGCCAGCCATACTCATGTATCGCGTACACTCGGCTGGCTTGTCTCGATTTTAAAATATCACTTTTAAAACGACCCTTTTCATAAATTACTTTCCTTAAAAAACGCATACCACAGGCGGCGACCTTCATTATTGAAGCGTCTGACGGTAGCAAAGAACTGTTGCCGTTCGGTCTCATTGACCAGCGGTGCGGGCAGCAGCGGATCAAAAATTACGCTGCGGATACCGGCATCACCGAGCAGATAGACGTCACGCAAGGCAGCCTCACGTGGTAGCTTATCTTTGGTGGCCAACCAGTCATTCAATCGTTGTGAGATTTCTTTATAGCTTGCTTCCAGCTGCATATCAGACCAAAGTGATAAGGCTTTTTCCTGTCGAACGCTATCAAAGACGCTGGCTTTAAAAACGGCAGCTTCCTCTCCCAAGCCGAGATCTAACAGTCGTGCGCGTACGGTATCGACGCCGCCCGATAGATTGTTGGGGCGCAGATAAAGACCGGTATCTAGCTCTCGAAAGCCTAACAAGGAGAGCGCGCGTGCACGGGCACGGAGCACTTTACGGTCGCTACGTGGTAGACCGCCCGTGGTAACGGCGATCCATGTGCTGTCCCATTCTGTCACACGTTGATCCACCGTAGACCATGCCGCTACATCAGCACCCAGTTTTTGCCCTTTAGCACCCAATCGATAAATAGCAGCATCGACTGCCTCGACCAGCCCTGCTTGCGTCAACCGCGCCATGGTCACGCGCACGCTATTTTCGGTCATATCAAATAGTGCACCTGCGCGAACGGCCTCAGCAACCGTCAAGGTTTTCCCATCCGCCACAGTTAGCAGTCGCAGCACAAGAAGGCGCGGCGTTGGCCAAGATGTATTACAGTTTTTGACAAAATATGATTCCATATGTAATATTAACATCGTACTATAGAGAGGACAAGGCAAGACGGCCTATCAAACAAGGATGTTGTCAACGATGAACCAATTCAATACACATGAGGTGTGCAATCAGCCGGTTGCGCTAGAAAATTATAATGCATGGCAGACAGACATAGCCCTGATGGAAGCGGTTGCTCGCGAGGGCGGATTATGGGCGCAGGATCATCTGAGTGCCTTTGGCGCTCGTACTGGTGGTGATTTGATTGATAGTGGTTTTGCCGCCAATGAAAATCCTCCTAAACTTCGCGCTTTTGACCGCTATGGTCGTCGTATAGACGAGGTCGAATTTCATCCTGCCTATCATGAGTTGATGGCAGCTGGGATAGAATATGGCATGAGTAGCTTTGCTTGGCGCCATGAAAATCGTGATGGGGCGCATGTGGCACGGGCAGCGGTAATGTATCTTGGCTCGCAGGCGGATGCGGGTTTTGGTTGCCCAATGTCGATGACTTATGCAGCGATTCCTGCGCTACGCCATGCACCGGCACTGGCAGAAAAATGGTTGCCCAAGCTTCTATCAGCGGAATATGATCCACGTAGCCTGCCAATGGAACAAAAAACAGGCTGTACTATCGGTATGGGCATGACCGAAAAACAAGGCGGCTCAGACCTACGGCGCAATACCACCAGAGCGCTTCGCCAAGAAGATGGAAGCTATGAGATCATCGGTCATAAATGGTTTTTTTCAGCGCCAATGTGTGATGCGCATTTGGTGCTGGCACAGACCGAAGGCGGTCTTAGCTGTTTCTTAGTACCGCGCTTTTTGCCCGATGGCACGCGCAACGCGGTTCGAATACAACGATTAAAGGATAAGCTGGGCGATTGGTCCAATGCTTCATCCGAGGTCGAGTTCCAAGGCGCGTTTGGTGAATTGGTTGGTATAGAAGGGCGCGGCATCGTTACCATTTTAGAGATGGTGGCGTTAACCCGATTGGATTGTATGATTGGCTCTTCAGCACAAATGCGCCAAGCCGTTGTGCAGGCGATTCATCATACTAGCAAGCGCGAGGCTTTTGGCAAACTGCTGGTTGACCAGCCCCTGATGCGCAATGTGTTGGCTGATTTGGCTTTGGAGTCAGAAGCCGCCATCGCTCTGACCATGCGCGTTGCTCGTGCGGTTGAAATGAGTGGCAAAGACCCACATGAGACTGCATTGGCACGCATTGCGACTGCCATTGGCAAGTACTGGATATGCAAGCGCACCCCCGTATTGGTGAATGAAGCGCAGGAGTGTTTGGGCGGTATCGGCTATGTGGAAGAAAATATCCTGCCGCGCCTTTATCGGCAAGCGCCATTGAATTCTATCTGGGAGGGCAGTGGCAATGTGCAGTGCCTCGATGTATTACGCGCCTTACGCAAAGAGCCGGAAACGCGCGACGCTCTATTTGCCGAATTGCAGAATGCTGCTGGTAAGAATGCCCATTACGATGCCGAACTCAAATGCTTGGCGCAACGCTTCGACGATATCGAGACGCTTGAGTTCCGAAGTCGTTATGTGATTGAGCGCTTGGCATTGATGCTGCAGGCGTCGATTTTTCTGCTGAGTGATCATACAGACATCGCGACGGAATTCTGCCGTTCGCGCATTGCAGGCGAACACGGATTGACCTTTGGTACTTTGAGCCCCGATGCGCCAGTAGCGCAATTGATTGAACGTGCTGCTGGTGCGACAATAGCGGCACAATAAATCGTCCTGCTATTAGGCCTAAGAAGATATCACGTTTATCGTATGACTTTGGGCGGTATTCCTACCGCCTGTAATTCGATGAGCAGATCAGTAAGAGAAATCTTAGGCAACAGTAGCTTGGGAAATAATGGATCGCGTCGTGCAATTTACAATTTTGAGAACGCTGATTATAGTTGAATCATTATAAAAAACCAATACAGTGCTGCTGGGATGAATTTTGCGCAGCCTCTGTCAGCGTAGACACAGCAAGCAGGTAAAATTTATCCCAGTAGCACTGGCAATATTAGCGTGTCGATTTTATTTCAAATTGACTATATTTAGAGGTTTCAGAAGTAGAATAAGTTAAAACGCTCTATAGAAAAATTCCCCAATAGCCATTCACATTATGTTATGGCAAGACGATATCAACGATTTTCCAATCAATCAAACCGTTGCGCTGCATCTCTACAGTGAGCGGGTAGCCTTTAACTTGACCGCTGATAGTGAAGCAATTGATACCGCAATAGCTCAATGTTGGCTTATCACTGTCTGAGCCTTGGGCGACCTGCTGCTCAAGTTCCGCTGCTTGTTTTTTCATGATTTGCTGCATCTGGTTTTGAACCACCGCATTGACATCGCCGCGCTGGATAATCAAATTTTGAATCAGGTTTTTAAGATCGACTTGATTGCTGGCGATAGCCCATGCAGCGGCCAGCTCTTTGGTCGCGCTGTTGGCTTGCCCTTGAGTGTTGATAATTTTTTCGATATTTTGCGGGGTGATTGCACCAGCGACTGCCTGTGTGATGAAGCCATTTGCCGCCTCAGTCAAAGGCGCACCACCCAACTCAGCAACCAATGGATAATGGGTCATGGTATTGGCAAATTGATCGGTCAATTGCGTTTGGATACTTGGACGCAGCTGTTCGTAATCAATGGCGGCAGCGATAGCAGCACCGTCTTTGGCATCATAAGCGTTTTTGAGCTGATAAGCGCTGTAATAAGGCGAGCCGCCATAGACCGCGACTGCAATGACGATCAATAAAACAATCAGCTTTTTCATAAAAATTGCTACCTTAGCGCAAACGGAATGGCGGTAAATCTCAAAAATAGGATTTAAAACCCCATTAATATGGCGCTAAATATTAGCATGGCCAGCCTTGATAAAGGTATAAAAACCTTTGCTCAATTCTTAATAAAACCTTTTTTAACAGGCTTAAAACTTCATGAGTCAGAATTTCAGCATCCAAGCGCTTGATAAATCATCTTGGCATCTCCATAAATAGCGCAAACTTTTAATAATTGATTTGGCTAAGCAGCATCCCGCCGTATTCGCTTATAAGATTCATAATATTATCGCCTCCGTATTCGCAGTCTGCCATGTTTCATGTGAAACCTTTAAGGACAACTGCGTATAAAAACAAGGTGATAATTGATTAGGGTTGATGAATCGACCAGCCGGCGGCACTGTAAAGACGATAGGAGAGCCCATGAGTAAGCGCGATTTTTATGAAGTATTAGGTGTCAGCAAGACCGCTGACAGCAAGGAAATTAAGCGAGCCTACCGCAAGCTGGCCATGAAATACCATCCAGATCGTAACTCCGATGACCCTGATGCCGAAGACAAGTTTAAAGAAGCGTCAATGGCTTATGAAGTATTGAGCGACGCAGAAAAGCGTTCAGCTTATGACCGTATGGGTCACTCTGCCTTTGAAAATGGCATGGGCGGTGGCGGCTTCGGCGGTGCTGGCGGTGGCAACTTCCAAGACATCTTTGGCGATATCTTTGGCAACTTTGGCGATATCTTTGGTCAATCACGTGGCGGCGGCGGTGGGCGTTCACGTCGCGGCTCGGACTTGCGTTATGTGATTGAGCTGACTTTAGAAGAAGCGGTACGCGGCTGCAAAAAAGAAATCAGCTTTACCGCACCTGCGCCGTGCGAGACTTGTGATGGTAAGGGCGCAAAAGACGCCTCTGATGTCGTGACGTGTCAGATGTGTCATGGTCAGGGCCAAGTGCGTATGCAGCAAGGCTTTTTTGCCGTGCAGCAAGCTTGCCCACAGTGTGGCGGCTCTGGTAAACAGATTAAAAACCCTTGCCCTGACTGTCATGGTAATGGCGTCAAAGACAAATCACGCACGCTAGAAGTATCTATCCCAGCGGGCGTCGATGATGGTGATCGCGTGCGTTTAGCGGGTGAAGGTGAAGCGGGCGGCGCAGGTGTACAAAACGGCGATCTATACGTCGAAGTACGCGTCAAACCGCACAACGTCTTTACCCGTCAAGGTGCCGATCTCTATATGGACGTGCCAGTTAGCATCACCGATGCAGCACTGGGTAAAGAAGTTGAAATCCCAACGCTAGATGGCAAAGTCAAAATCAAGGTCGCCGAAGGTACGCAAAGTGGTAAGTTGCTGCGTGTGCGCGGCAAGGGCGTGACGCCTGTACGCACGACGATGAAAGGGGATTTGATCTGCCGTGTGGTCATCGAGACGCCAGTGAATTTGACACGTGAGCAAAAAGAGCTACTACGCGAATTCCAAGATACACTTGATGGTGATAGCAAACATCAACAGTCGCCACATAAAAAGTCATTCTTCAAAAAGATTGGTGAGTTGTTTGACTAAAACGTCTGATTGCTGAATCGCTATATGTAAAGCAAGTAGTTGACACAGCATAAGATTAGACAGGATAAGCATTTCAAATAAGTGGTTAAGTTAGCCTAGAGGTTTCACATGAAACCTCTAGGCTTTTTTATTGAGTGTATCAAAGACAATTGATACATTGATACATTGATATTTGCTAAACTTGCGATAAATATTATGCAAAATCCCTTTATTAAAAATAAAATATTTAGGACAGAGATATGAGTCAACAAGTAAAAAACCAAGCTATTAAAGTCGGTGTCATCGGTGCCGGTGGGCGTATGGGGCGTATGCTTATTGAAGCGGTACAGGACAACTCGCAAACTGCGCTTAACGCTGCGATTGAACGTCAAGGTTCAAGCCTTGTCGGTGCAGATGCGGGCGAAGTTGCAGCGACTGGTCGTTTAGATGTACAGATTGTCGATGATTTAAAAACAGTCATTAATGACATCGATGTGCTGATTGATTTTAGCTTGCCAGATGCCACTGAGCAAAATATGCAAATCTGTGCAGCGCATAAGGTGGCGATGGTGATTGGCACTACAGGATTCAATGAGCAGCAAGAGAAAGTCTTGGCAAAAGCGAGTGAGCAAGTTGCTATCGTTTATGCGGGTAACTATTCAACAGGCGTTAATTTGTCATTAAAGTTGCTCGGCATGGCAGCCAAAGCCTTTGGCACTGATGCGGATGTAGAGGTCATCGAGGCGCATCATAAGCACAAAATCGATGCCCCATCAGGCACCGCTTATATGATGGCAGAGGCCGTCGCAGAGGCTCGCGGACAGAACTTAAAGGACGTCGCTGTCTATGGTCGCGAAGGGCAAACAGGCGAGCGCGAAGCGGGTAGCATTGGTATTCATGCGATACGGGGCGGTGAAATCATCGGCGATCATACCGTGATGTTTATTGCAGATGGTGAAGTGGTTGAGATTACCCATCGTGCGCGCGCGCGTATGACTTTTGCCGCTGGTGCGGTACGTGCGGCAACTTGGGTAATTAAGCAGGAAGTCGGGCAATATAATATGCAGGATGTTTTAGGCTTAAATGACTAAGGCTTAAATGAATAAGGCTTAAATGAATAAGGCTTAAATGAATAAGGCTTAAATGAATAAGGCTTAAATACCTCATACTTAAATGACTAAGGGTTTTTGCTGATGGTTTGATAGCTGCTAAGTATGGCTTTTGATAGCGTTTAACTATTGTTAGAGGTCAATTATGAATAAGTTGAGCGAACATTTAAGAGAGAGTTTTGGTCGGGTAGTGGCTATACTTAACATTGTTAAAAATATAAAAACTGTCAAAGCCATAAGTTATAAGCGTCCGATAGCATTTACTTTAAGTTTAACGGTACTGCCGATAGTCGTACAAGCAGCTACTTTTCAAACCTACGTCATCCATACCTATGGTGGTGATGCACTGTTGCCTGCGGTACGCCAGCAATTGAATAATAGTCGCGATGGCGGTACGGTGTCTACTTATCAGGATAAGCTGGTATTGCATACCACCGCCGCTAATTATCAAGCGGTACAGCAATTACTGAGTCAAATTGACGGTCAACCACAGGCGTTGATCGTTGCTGTGCGTGTTGGTAATAATAGTGATTCTCAAAGTAATATTCAGCAAGGTCAGGTTATTATTAGCAATCGCGGCATTGAGGGTTCAGAGATAATTAATCAGCGCAATAGTCAGCAGCAAGGCAATAATTTATATCAAGTACAAACGCTATCTGGTAGTGCCGCGAGCATTAGTACAGGCACGCTCTATGCGCTGACTCAAACCTATCATGCCACTACGTATCCAACTTATAATCGACCATCGGGGCAGATTATTATTCAGCAGCAAGTATTACTGCCAACGACGCAAGGCATTGCTGTGACGCCACGGCTACTACCAAACGGGCAAGTCGAAGTGCAGTTATCACAAGTTGATGAGCAGCTCGTGCGTTCTCATTCGTCTTATAAGCAAAATAGTTATAATGCTATTCAAGGTCAGCGCTTAAATAGTACCATTGTCGTACCACGTGGACAGTGGGTGACGATCGGTCAGATTTCACAGAATAATCAAACCCAACGCTCAAGCTATGGCAGTAATCGCACTGTTAATAACACTAATAGTATGCCTATCTCGCTGTTAGTGCAGTAGTTAGTATTACATCGTTCCTTGTTATTCAAGGAGTTATAGTTGATCTATTTTTTAAAAGAATACAGTGCTGCTGGGACTAATTTTTTGTAGCCTCTGTCTGCGTAGGCATAGCAAGCAAGAAAAATTTGTCCCAGTAGCGCGTTATAACATCTGTGCTTCTTTTATTTAGAAATGATTATAATAATGGGCGGCATAGATGATAGATGAAAAAGCATAAAAAAGCGCGGCACTGCTAATCACAGTACCGCGCTTTTCTTATTGCTGAGCATTCACTGAGAATTAATCAATATAAACCACTTCTAACGGTGGAAAACCATTGAACTCGACCGATGAATACGAGTTGGTATACGCACCCGTGGTTAACCAAAAGATTTTATCGCCAATTTCTAGCTCTTCTGGTAATTGATAACCTGCTTCTTCATACATGATATCGGTTGAGTCACAGGTTGGACCGGCCAATACGACCGTACCTTCGCTGGTTGAGGTTTCCATCTTAGGCGTATAAACTGGATATTTAATCGCTTCACCCAAGGTTTCAATTAAGCCTTGGAACAAACCCACATCAGTATAGACCCAACGCGTCAAGTCAGTATGCGACTTACGCGAAATGAGCACCACGTCACTGACCAATACCCCTGAACCACCGACCAATGAGCGACCGGGTTCTAGGATAATCTCCGGCATATCTTCCTCATCATAATCATCCGTCAAATAACGAGTGATTTCTTCAGCGTAAACTTTTACGGGATTCACTTCACTAATATAATTGGCTGGAAAACCGCCGCCTAAGTTGATCATTTGCAGCTTAATATCTTCTTCGTTTTTCATCCAGTCAAACATATATTTGACCTTGGCTAAGGCATCATCCCAAGCGGCAACATCTTTTTGCTGGCTACCCACATGGAACGAGATACCATAAGGCACTAGACCCAAATCACGGGCTTGAATCAACAGCTCAATTGCCATGTTTGGATGGCAACCAAACTTACGAGACAATGGCCACTCAGCGGTCTCAGAGCCTTGTACTAAGATACGCACAAATATTTTTGAACCAGGAGCGTATTTGGCAATATTTTTTAGATCGGCTTCTGAGTCGGTCGCATACAAATCAATGCCTTTCTCAAAAGCATATTTGACGTGCTCGGCTTTTTTGATGGTGTTGCCATAAGAAATACGCGATGGCTCAACGCCGCAGTCAAGGACACGATCAAGCTCATAAATGGACGCACAATCAAAGTTTGAGCCCAGTTCAGCCAATAGATTAATGACTTCGACAGCAGGGCTGGCTTTCATCGCATAATGCAACTTGGCATTGGGGAAAAAGCCAACCATTTCATGATATTTGGTTTTGATACGACTCAGGTCCACCACTAAGAATGGGGTTTCGCGACCTTCGGCAGCTTTGGTGAATTTCTGCCAGCCGGCAGGGTCAAAATATTGGTCAATTTTGATCATGGTCATGGTGGGGAACCTTAAGTTAACACAGGATAGGATGAATAATAAAAACCAATGCATGCTTGAGATAATCGGACAATAGGTCCTGAATTAACTATAAATGCATCCAATTAAGAGTTGGTGGTTTGCGGCTGCTTTTCAGCGGCTGGCTCACCTTGCTTTTCACGTATTTTGAGCACTTTACGAACTTTATCACGTGCCCGCGTTTGCTTAAGACGTGATAAATAATCGACGAATATGACCCCATTTAGATGATCCATCTCATGCTGGATACAGACGGCAAGTAGGCCTTCGACTTCTTCATCGATCTTTTCGCCGTTCTCATCTAAGGCTTCAATGCGCACTTTATTAGGGCGTTCAACTTTATCATAGACCTCAGGGACTGACAAACAACCTTCTTCATACGGTTGCTTTTCTTCTACCAATGGCGTGACTTTTGGGTTAATAAAAACCTTTGGATCGTTTTTATCTTCTGACAAATCGATAACGATGAGCTGAATATGACGATCGACTTGACTGGCAGCCAGACCAATACCTTGGGCGTCATACATGGTCTCAATCATATCAGCGATTAAGGTTTTGATTTCAGCAGTGACTTCCTTGACAGGCTTCGCAATCGTGCGTAAGCGCGGGTCTGGATAGCTTAAGATAGGGAGTAAAGCCATAACGCTCACCTCAATGATAAGGACAAAATAGGGTTGATATTATAAGATAAATGGGGACAAAAGTAATGCTTATCAATACTTTCGCGCAACTATTACTTTTTAGCATAGTAAAAACCAAGATAGTCACTTTTATTAGGGTCATAAAAAAGCCCTGCAAATAGCAAGGCTTTTCGATTGGTCTCGGTTAAACGCTCGTTGGTTCAACTCAAGTGGTTTTGCTCACTTTGTCTGACCAAACTGTTTAATTAGAGGTTATACACCACGTTTGCTCATGATCATCTCATAGATGAAGAGCAAGATAATGGCACCGATTACTGAGAATATTAGACCAGTAAAGCCACCATCAGCATTTATGCCGATAACGCTAGCAATGACACCACCCAATAAAGCACCAACGATACCCAAGACAATGGTCATAATCCAACCCATAGGGTCGCTACCTGGCTTAATTGCTCGTGCTAATAGACCAGCGACCAAACCTACGATAATCATCCAAATAAAGCCCATTTCATTCTCCTAATTTATTGTAATTTAAATGTATTATTAATTATTAATGGTTTTGATAAATACATTGTAAGGACTCTATAGGAATAAGAGTAAGCACAAAATGTTACCAGTGTACGGGCTATGTGAGAAAAAACCTCGAATTGCTATCGCACAGGTGCAATAGGTAAACGAAAGGTTAAAAAGGTAGCAATGTCGCTAATATTTGAATATTCAACAGACCCTAGTCTGAGTTGATTATAATTTATAAAAGATGAGCATAAAAATAGCGCCGTTTATGATTAATAAGCGACGCTATCATTCTGACAGTAGTTTTGATTGGTCGGTTGAACTATTGCTCGCGCAAGGCCGTTAATAGGCGCTGATGAATATTCTCAAAGCCGCCATTAGACATAATGACAATCGCATCACCAGCTTTTGCATGGCTAGTGATATGTTCAATAATAGCATCGACGCTAGAGAGTACCTGTTGGTTGTCGATATTAGGATTGGCAGTATTGGCATTGTCGATGACGTCTTTTAGACCCCATTCGAGACCAGTAGGCTCATACCAAAGTGTATAGTCGGCAAGGGCGGCAGACTCAGCCAAACTGTCTTGATGAATACCCATTTTCATGGTGTTACTACGTGGCTCAATGATTGCCCAAATGCGTCTATCAGCCAGTTTCTTTTTGGCACCATCCAACGTGGTGGTGATGGCAGTCGGATGATGGGCAAAGTCATCAAACACTAAAATATTATTTACATCACCGATGAGTTCCATACGACGCTTGATACCAGCAAATGCTGATAACGCTGCGCAAGCAGTTTTGACATCGACGCCAACATTATAGGCAGCGGCGACAGCAACCAGTGCATTATTGACGTTGTGAATACCGCTCATCGACCAATCGATGAGCGCTGTGGCTTCTTTATCAGCTGCGAAACTAACCTTGAATTGACCGCCGTCTTTGCTAATAAGTTCGGCTTGCCAGTCGCTACTGTTTTTTAGAGTCGTATTATTGTCGCCGTCATTAGCATTAGCCTCTGTTGAGTCAATCACTGCCGTGCGCCAAATAGGCGTCCAAACGCCTTTTGCTAAGGTATCTTCTAGGCTAATAGTTGCTGCCGGCATGATAATTTTACCCGTGCTCGGAATCATGCGTACCATGTGATGGAACTGGGTCTGGATAGCATCGAGATCTGCAAAAATATCAGCATGATCAAATTCAAGGTTGTTTAAAATAGCGGTACGCGGGCGATAATGAACGAATTTTGAACGCTTATCAAAAAACGCCGAATCATACTCATCAGCTTCAATCACGAAATAGCCAGTTTTTTCTGCTGCATCATTGGTTTTCTCAGCACCCAAATAGCTGCTATGTGCAAAAACTTGCTGCAAATGCTCGTCAGTGGTATCGACTAGCGGCACACCACCAATCAAAAACCCTGCATCAATACCTGAATAATGCAGTATCCAGGCAAGCATGGTCGTCGTCGTGGTTTTACCATGAGTACCGGCAACGGCGATGACGTGACGCGACTGCAACACTTTTTCAGACAAAAATTGTGGCCCTGAAGTATAGCGTAGACCTGTGTCTAGCATATATTCGATGACATCCATCCCGCGCTTCATGGCGTTACCAACGACGACTAAATCTGGCGCTGGCTGCAAGTGCTCTATCAGATAGCCTTGCTCAATCGTCACGCCCGCATCTTCAAGTTGGGTAGACATCGGTGGATAGACATTGGCATCTGAGCCCGTGACCGTATGTCCAAGTTCGCGTGCCAATAAGGCCAATGAGCCCATAAAAGTACCACAAATACCAAGAATATGAATATGCATAGACGTTCCGTACGAGCTTGAATAAGAAAATGAAATTGTAGAGTTATCCGAAAAGGTAGCAACATCAAAGCGCTGCGTATTTTAGGACGTACCCAACCTATTGGTCACGAGTGCTGGCTATATCAGAGCATTGATAAATGGTTACGGCGCAAACCTCGCTTGCTATACTAAACGACCTATTTGCGCTCGGTTGTTCTATAGCCAGCAGGCACTTATTGTAAAGTAAACACTGTTGGATGACCAATAAAAAACGCCCAATAGATAGGCGTTATGCGACTGCTTATTTGGCATCATTAGATTGAGTGTATTCAATCTTTTATACTGCTGCACTTTTATCTGCGTGACAAAGTATAGTCACCGTTGGGATTTTTGTACTCATCCATCATCACCAGATGGTTGTCTTGGATATGATAGGTTTCGATATGCTTACTTTCATAAACAATCGTAATTGTATCATTGTCTTGGCGATAAATACCCGACTCGAGCAATGGCTGGCGCGGCGGCTCAGCACTATTATAGAGGCTGGTTTTTAACACTGAACCATCGGCGAATAAGTTCAGAGTAATATCGATATTGTCGCAAGATGCGCAAGGAACCATACCACCATAATCGCCCATTAACGTAGCCTGTAATGCACTATTATCATTTGGCTCTGAGATCATGGGTGAGTGACGTGTATGCGTGTCATCATCGGGTTGGGCGGCGTTAATGAGCGATTGACCTGTATCTGCATTGGCCGATATATCAGTATCCGTTTGCTGATTGTCTTGCGCAGCATCTTGCAGAGCAGCGTTTTCCGTATTATCGACGGGGGCAACTTTAGTGCTTATGCCTTTATTGGTCGTCGACGAAGAGCTGTCGCAACCAATAAGCAGTAAGCAGATAGGCACGGCTAATAAGGGTCGACGAGCGCGTCTTATGATATTAGAACTGGTAGAAAAAATAGACGTAAGATATATCATGGCATACCAAAAACAGTTTTTAAATAGATTCTAGAAACGTTACGAGTATTGTCAATTATGACCGAGCCAGCGCGATCGCCGAAGCTCAATGGCTGTTATCAGAGATAAAAGCGGACGAGCTTACTGAGTCCGTATTAGGCGTCTGACGGCATTGTTTTATCGGTTGGTATCGATTAATAATAAGGCTGAGCTATAGATATTGAACATTGTGCTTGTTCATTAATGGCTAGTAGCTAATGGCTGGTAGCTAATGGTTGATAGTTAACGAATGTATAATTAAAACACATCCTTATACCAGTTAAGTATACAAGCTGTCTCACCATACCAAAGCTCAAAGATATCTATGTGGACTTTTTGTTATAATCAACTCGATGGGAGAACAGATAGGGTAGCACTTATAACGATACTTATAATAAGTAATAGCGATTCAATAACAGCAATAAATACAGCGCATAAAAAAGAAAGCGCATAAAAAAATGGCAAATCCCTTTATGTTAGAGATTTGCCATTGTATAAAAGTATAAATGTATAAAGCGTTATCTTGCTTGGTAGTTAGCCGCGCCGATTGCTGTTAAGCACGACGAATAGGGGTAGCAGGGCGTACGATGCGCCATAATATTATTACATGCACTATCAATAGAATGCTAAAAAGAATCAGTGATTGCTCAGGAATACTCAAGCCCATAAATCGCCAAGCAATCTCAGCACACTCACCAGAACCAGCAAACACTTCATTCAAGACTTGCTTCATTGGTAAGGTGTCGAGCCAATAGTCTAATCCCGGACCACAAGAAGGGACTTGGTCAGCGGGCAAGTGTTGTAACCAGACATGACGCGCAGCAACCGCAGTAGCCCAGCCGATACCTGCTAAGCTACCAAGCCATAATATAAGTCTTACCACTTTAGATTTCGGATTAAACAGTGCTGCTATTAAGGCAAAGCCACCCATAACCATCAGGCCGATACGCTGAAAAATACAAAGTGGGCAAGGTGATAGACCCAGATGGCGCTGTAAATAAAACAGCGCAAAGCTCATTCCTATCACTGCCATTAATACCAAAAAGACTTGCAAGTTACGGTAGGTGGTTAGCTTTAGCATTGGTCAAATACTCTTATAAAATAATCAATAAAACACTAGGGCGTGTTGAACATTCACAAATAGGCACTGCTGATTGCTAAAATGGTTTCATACAAGGCGCAAGTCGACGATAATGTTAATACCTTAGCTAGACTTGCAACGCAGTATGGGGCGATTTTAGCATCAGCCTGTAGGGACAGGACTGTTTTTTGCCGCTTCTGTGTTAAAAATAGACGTTTAGAAAGACTAAACTTAAGATTTTTAACGTTGAATCGCCTAAAAAATAGTCTCTGTCAGTGCCATGGTCGAATGTTCAACACGCCCTATAAACAATAAAATACCATGAACAATAGAAAACGTTAATTAGCGATACTGTTGTAAGAAGTCCATAAAGTCTTCGGTCTCGGCGGCTTCAATTTCTGCTTGCTGAAGTATTGATTTTTCAGCCAATACTTCATATTTGGCTTGGTTATTGGGGCTAAGAGTTTGTTGCAAGAGAGAATCGCGATGCTGCTGCGCTAAGGTAAAGCCCAGCTGCCATAAACTGCCTAGACGTTTGCTATCAGAGTTTACTTGCGCCGATATGGTCGATTCAGAATGTCCCGCTTTGCCTTGCATCAATGCTACCGCCGCACGGTAGTCATTACCACCATAGTGCGCATCGAGTAGGGCGGCTAGAGGTTGCATACGATCTAGGTGTATCAACATCCAGCTTTCTAGTGATTGCTCCGCACCATTATTAATGATGTGCAAATTGTCACGGCGACCTTCATTGACCACGCGCTCAAGATTGATGGCCAGCGCTTCTTCTTCCTCAGGCATCAATTCAGGCGAATCATTTAGCAAGCAATAAAGCGCCATCACTTCTAAAAAACAAGCGCTCGATAGACGGATACCGATATCGCTATAAGGATCGAGATCAATAGCGCGGAACTCAACGTAAGCGATGCCGCGACGCTCCAGCGCTTCGGTAGGCGTCTCGCCACTCATCGCAATTTGTTTGGGGCGGATAGGGCTATAGTATTCATTTTCTATTTGTAGAATATGGTTATTGATCTGGATAGGATGACCCTCAGCATCATCCAAACCAAGCTTTTCAAAGCTCTCGTGCGGCGTTTGAATCGCGCGGCGTAGGCCAGCGACATACTCTGGTAGATAGTTATAGCGAATATCCAGCTGCTCTTGCACACTATTGGTATAGCCAAGCTTGCCCATACGTAGGCTGGTCGCTGCAGGCTTGTAATAAGTTGAATCGTTGAGCAGCTCTAAATCGTGCTCGCGTCCTGCTATAAAACAAGGACAGACACTGGGACTGGCACCTAGCAAATAAAGCACCAGACTGGTCAGGCGCTTAAAGTTGCGAATCAGACCTAGGTACTTCTCATTCTTAAATTCTGTCAACGTTTGGCTTTGCGCAGCTGGTACTTTTGCTTGCCACGCTTCGAATAGGTTGTCACCGAAAGATAAGTTGTAATGCAAACCAGCAATCGTCTGCATGCGGCGACCATAACGAATACCCAGACCACTACGATATAACGTTTTTAGCTTACCCGTGTTAGAGCTACCATAATCCGCCAAAGGGATGTCTTCGTCTTTGGATGACAGCATGCATGGCATCGATAGTGGCCACATGAGCTCACCTTCAGGCATACCTTGGTACACTAAAAGATGGAGCTGACGCAGCATATTTAGCGTCTCTTTGGGGCTGGTTTTTGGGTCAGTGATGAGCTCAAGCAAGCTCTCAGAATAATCGGTTGTAATAAAGGGATGCGTGAGCTTGGAGCCAAGTTTGATTGGGTGCGGCGTTTGCGCCAAATAGCCATCGGGCTTGACGCGCAGACCTTCTTTTTCGATACCGCGCAGCATACCCGCTAAGTGCTGGGTATCAAACCAATTAGGGATTTCAAAACTAACAAACCTAGGTGCAAAATTACTCATAATAGTCATCTATTGTTATTTGTTATGGCGGCTCAAAACACGACAGGTGTATGACCATAAAAGAGGTAGGTATTTAGATTAATAATGACGTCAGTTTAGCTCAAAGCCACCCTGAAAACCACGGACAATTACAAATACAATAAGCTTTGCTTAAAGTCGGTCGATGACTATTTGGCTAATAAACTTGGCGTATTTACGTCGGTATTACACGTTTTATAGTTACTCATGAATACTTTAGGTCAGTAAGTGATTGTTGTCTATATCATTGATAATAAAAAATTTATTGCCAAAAACAAGGGATTGGCTAAACTAAAAAAAGCACCTACCAAGTGGGTAGATGCTTTAGAACGCTACGAGTAATCAAGCTCAGTGCGGGTATTGTCACGAGCAAATGATTGAGTTATAACGGGCTCATTACTGACTTAAGTAAAATCTAATTCAGTTTCAAAGCTTTTTAGGTTATGACGTGCCATCGCTAGGTTTGACTTTTGACGATCAAGCACAAGATATAAGAACAAGTTGTCGTTGCGTACTAATGGACGTAGCAAGTGATACTGCTTGCTTAGGGTAATCAGGATATCTTCGATGCTCTCATTCAGACCTAGTGCTGCGGCAACCTTACGTTTAGAGCGCAATACTTCCGTGTTACCAGCAGCGGCAAGCTCAAGATCGATGCCAGAACCAAGCGTGGCCATTGCAAGACCAGATTCGCTGTCTACTAGCGCGGCTGCAATAAAGCCGTCGATGTCATTTAGTGCGTCAAGTGTTAATTTAGCCATTGGTCATGTACCTTAATTGTTTGGGATATAAAGAGAGTTTCTCAAAAATGTCATCAATTAATAGCTTCGATTAATCAGCTTAAATTCACATTGATTAATGTAGCTACTAAAAATATGGTGATATTTAAGCATATCCTTATAATAAAACAATAAAAAACCGACCAAATAGGCTTTTAGTCGGATTATCGGCGCGCAATATAATATTAAGTATACAACCGTACACTTAATTTATCACAATAGTTTCCTATTTATTTGGCATTGATTAATAATAGTTATCAATCAAAAGCCTAAATCCACTATTTAACTTAGATGGAAAATGACGAGCCGCAACCACAAGTAGTCGTAGCGTTCGGGTTGGTGACGATAAAGCGCGCGCCTTCTAGTCCTTCGGTATAATCAACGGTAGAGCCTTGCAGATACTGATAGCTTAAAGAGTCTACCACTAGAGTGACGTCGCCATTGTCAAAGTTGGCATCGTCCTCATTTAGGTCATTGGCAAAGTTAAAGCCGTAAGAAAAACCTGAGCAGCCGCCGCCAGTCACATAGACGCGCAGCATAAGATCGCTGTCACCTTCTTCTTCGCGCAAGCGCCGCACTTTTTGTGCTGCACTGTCGGTTAGGCTTAATACGGTAGGATCTACCGGCTGGCTTGAGCTTGGGTTAAATTGGTTGGCTGATTCGTTCATATCTACCTCAGTTGCTAGGATCAAATGCTGTCGTCGTCCTGTTTGGGTTTGCAACTTATATGGTTGCAAATAAAGATACGCGCGGCGTTTGATTCAATTGGGTGCTGTCGTTATAGCAATGTCGTTTGGTTATTATAAGGTTGGTAGTTGCGCCATCACAACCCTTTAGTTGTCTGCGGGCATTACGCTTTTGGCAGTATATCATAATGGGGGTCACGATTAGTTTGTCAAGAGGGATCATCGTCCATACGGGTTTTAAGACTGGCTTTTTTAGCACAATAGCTGCTTGGTTTTGAAATAGTTATTTAATCGTTTGCCTATGGGGCAAGCGTTTGAAATAATAGCCGCCAGTTAACATGCCAGATGTGTGTTTTTTATTGCCTTAAATTTTATATTACTGTTGAGATGAAGAAATTATATGATCGAATTTAAAGACGTTGGTGTTCGCCGTGATGGTCGTGAGTTGTTTGCAGGGGCAAGCTTCCAGCTACATCCGGGCCACAAAGTTGGCTTAACGGGCAATAACGGCACTGGTAAATCGACCTTGTTTGCCTTATTACTGACGCGAATGGGCACAGGCGATACCGAGGTTAGCCTTGATAGGGGCGAAGTGAGCATTCCTGATAGCTGGCATGTGGCGCATATGGCGCAGGAAGTGGGTGCGAGTGCACAAACGGCGATTGATTATGTATTAAGTGGTGACGAGCAGTGGTATGAGATTAACGCGGCTTTAAATGATTTGAGCAGTGTCAGTGATGAGCAGATTGGGGTGTTGCATCAGCAGTTTGATGAGATCGATGGCTATCGTACACCGACTAAAGCCGCGCAAATCATGGCGGGTCTTGGTTTTAATACCAATCAACATGAGCTGCCCGTAGAAGGGTTTTCGGGTGGTTGGCGTATGCGTTTAAACCTCGCCAAAACCTTGATGAGCCGTGCTGACTTAATGCTACTCGATGAGCCAACCAACCATTTGGACTTGGATGCCATTCTGTGGCTTGAGACTTGGATTAATGCCTTTACCGGTCTGGTCATCGTGATCTCACATGACCAAACCTTCTTAGACAATACTGTCGGTCATATCTTGCACGTTGAGCAGCAAAAAATCACCCTTTATACGGGTAACTATCAGCAGTTTATCCGTACCCGTCATGAGCGTATGGCGCAGCAGCAGCAAGCGTTTGAAAAGCAAGAAGCGACTAAGGCACATTTGGATGACTTTATTCGTCGCTTCCGTGCCAAGGCCAGTAAGGCCAAACAAGCACAGAGCCGTATCAAGCAGCTTGAGCGCATGGCAGAGCTATCACCAATGATGGCAGACAACCCGTTTTCGTTCCGCTTTTATGAGCCAGCGAATATGAGCTCGCCATTGATTGAGCTAACCGATGCCGATATTGGTTATAGCGATACGCCCCTACTTTACAATGCCAATGTGCAAGTGACCCCTGATACTCGTATCGGGCTGCTTGGGATGAATGGCGCGGGTAAATCGACGTTGGTTAAAGCCTTGGTCGGTGAGCTTAGTGTATTAAAAGGCAGTTACAAGGTTTCAGATACGCTCAAACTTGGCTACTTTAATCAGCATCAAATGGATATCCTTGATCCTAAGGCAACCCCAATCGAGATGTTACGTCGCCTAGCAGGTAAAACGTCTGATGCGATGCTGCGCTCGTTTTTAGGTAGCTTTGATTTCCGTGGCGACCGTATCGATACCATCAGTGAGCTATTCTCTGGTGGCGAGCGTGCGCGCTTAACGCTAGCTTTGATCGTTTGGCAACGTCCGAACGTCCTTGTACTCGATGAGCCAACCAACCATTTGGATTTACAAATGCGCCAAGCATTGACCATCGCCTTGCAAGGGTTTGAAGGGGCAGTGGTACTGGTCTCGCATGATCGCGAGTTGATTGCCAACGTCTGTGATGAGCTGTTTTTGGTTCATGACGGTATAATCGAAGAATTCGACGGCGACATCAGCGACTATGGTAAGTGGCTGGCAGAAAAGCGCAAGCAAGAGAACTCGACAGACAAAAGTAGCAGTAAGAAAAAGAATAAAAAAGCCAATAAGAAGTTTGTTTCACGTGAAACAGTAGAAGGAGCATCTAATAATTCTTCCTCTACTAACAAAGCACCAGCAAAAAACGAAGCTCTTCAGCCAACGCTTAGTAAAGATGCGCTGCGCAAAATGGCCGCTGAACAACGTAAATTGACCGCGCCGATACGTCGTGATATCGAAAATACAGAAAAGGCATTGGCTAACATTGATGAGCAGCTCATGGCTTTAGAAGAAAAGCTGGCTAATACTCAGCTATATGAAGACAGTCGTAAGTCGGATTTACTGATTTTGCTCAATGAGCAAACGGCGTTACAGCAGCAGCACAGCGACAATGAAGAAAAGCTATTGATATCTATGACGACGTTAGAGGAAATGGAAGCTGGTTTTGAATAAATAGGTTTTATAATGGGTGAAGCCGTTACTCACTGATAATAACAGGCATAAAAAAAGGGAGAGCGTTAGCTCTCCCTTTTTTTACATTATTGCAGACGGTATTTACCATCACCATAAGAGAGTATTTTCATTGTGGTCGTACAAAGCTCGCAGCTTATCTGACTAGCAGCAGCTTTAGATAAATCAAGAATGCGTCCTCGAATGAAAGGCCCTCTATCCGTAATTTTTACGATCACGCTCTGCTTGGTCTTTTTATTGGTCACTTGTACCTTTGTACCGAATGGCAAGGTTTTATGCGCAGCGGTCAAAGAGTTCATGTTAAAGATACTGCCACTGGCGGTACGCTTACCGTGAAACTTACTACCGTAATAGCTAGTATTACCAGCGAACACTGTGGTGCTTAATAGTAGTGATAAAGTGATAACTAAAGACTTGATGAAATAAGACATTTAATACCTTTAAGCGATTTATAAAATAGACAGATAGGCTTGCCTATATCGTCCATACTCCCTATGAGCATGAACACTATATCCATTTTAACGTACATAGCTTGTCATATCCTTACTGCTCTGTAAAAGAACGCTAGAGGTCAAATATTTCCATAGTAATAATCAACTAATGACCAGTAAAAATGTAGAATAAAGCATTGATTTAAAAGAAAAATTAATTGCCCTCAGACGAGGTTAGGAGCAGTTTAAACAAGGTTTTTGTAAGGCTCAGCCCTTGTAATAAGACGCTTGCAGTATTATTTTTAATCAGTATGTTAGAGTAACTCAACGCTCTCATATTTGAGATAAGAAACTAGGTACAAACTAATGTAAACAAAACTTGCTATATTATTACTATTTTGTAAGGTGTAAGAAGTCGGGTATTATCAAAAGTATCTAGCAATAATATTTTCATCGTTTTGATTAAACGGTTTTTGAATTTTGTAATACCAAGTGTTTACCAGTGCAATGCTTTGAAAAAACATATTCTGCCGTCTAAAAGTAAGTAGACAGATAAAGCCTCACTGGTAGTGAGCCATAAAAGCATGTAAACCAAATTGACATTACGCCAACAGTTGTCAAAGAAAAATGATGCCAGAATCATAGTGATAAACGCTAATACAGTGACACACATCAATATAGTGACACATGCGAATAATGAGGGATTAGGTCATTCAGATAACCCAACGTCGAGCCTCGCTTGTCATCATTACTGTATTACTAATACTCCCTTATTAATGGCAGCAGCAAGCGAAAAAATGAAATATTGACTCATTATCCCCATATTATGTATTAACTGAATAATTAGAAATATATACGATAAGGAAAAACAATATGGCAGAAAAAAACTATTACGACATTTTAGGGGTCAAAAAAGACGCCTCAGACGCTGATATCAAGAAAAAATACCGTAAGCTCGTTCGTCAATTTCATCCAGATGTCAGTGACGATCCGGACGCGGATAACAAGATTGCTGAAATCAATAACGCTTACGAAACCATTCGAGATAAAGACAAGCGTGCTGAATATGACGCGATGCTAAACAACCCGTTTGCTGGTCAAGCTGGCACTGGCGGTTTTGGTGGCTTCGGCGGTCAATCAGCAGGCGCTGGGCAGGATGGCTTTCGCTGGGAAGATATCAAAGACCAGTTTGGTGATGGCGCAGCCTACGGCGATGGTGGCTTTCGCTTCGATGATATATTCTCGGCATTTGGTCGCGGCGCACGTGGCTCAACCAATGGGCAGACAGGTAGCCGCTCTCAAAGTGCTGGCTTCGATCAATTTGGTGGTGGTTTTGGCGCACAAGATAGCAAGGGTCAAGACCAACATGCAGAAATTACCGTTGATTTGTCTTCGGTATATAGCGGTGATGACTATAGTATTAAGCTAAACGTCCCTGTGCGTCAGCCCAACGGCAGCGTCGATTATGACAATAAAACCCTAAAAATTAAAATCCCCAAAGGTATCACTGATGGCAAGCAAATTCGCTTAACAGGACAAGGTGCTGCTGGCGGTGGTAGTGGTAAAAATGGCGATTTATTCTTAAAAGTTAAGATTCGCCATGCAGCCAATATCCGTATCGAAGGCGCGAATGTTTATCAGACAGTAAACATAGCGCCATGGGAAGCGGCATTGGGTGAAAAAATCAATCTAACTACACCAGCAGGTACGCTTGGTGTGACGATTCCTAAAAACAGTAAATCTGGTAGCAACTTACGCTTAAAAGGTAAGGGTATCCCTGCTAAGCAAGCGGGTGATTTATACTTAACCTTAAACATCGTCAACCCTGAGATTAGCAGCGAGGCTGCAACCCAAGCTTACGAGCAGTTAAAGCAAGCCTTTGCTGATACCGCTATTGAGCGTTAAATAGAATGTTAAATAGAGTGTTAATAACAATGGCTCATTACTGCAATAAGCAACAACGAACAGAGATGAATACGATAACGATGAAATAAAGAGCATACGAGGATAATAATTATGAAAAACTCGCCTGAATTTACCGACATTATCATGAGCTTAGATGAGCTGGTATCCGCCTGTGGTCAAGAGCGCCAATGGGTCATCGAACTGATTGAAGAAAACATCATTGAGTATGATGTGCCAGAGCATCAGCAATTTACCGGTTATCAGCTGACGACTGTGCGCCGTGCTTCGCGTCTAAGTCGCGACTTTGAAGCCAGCGTACCAGCGATTGGCTTGATACTGGAGCTATTAGACGAGGTGGAACAACTACGTCAACTAAAACGTCAGATAGATCTACAGACGCCAGTCATTGAAGTGGATATTGAACACTTGAAGCAGTAGTAAACAGCAGACAATAAAAAGGGCCTCACTGATTAAATGAGGCCCTTTTCTGTTTGTGGTTCTTAATTTATCAATCTGAATATCTATCAATTAACGCGAATATTTAGGATCAGCTGCTGCGGTAAATAGTACGTCAGTCGATGAGTTCAGTGCTGTTTCTGCAGAGTCTTGAATAACACCGATGATAAAGCCAATTGCCACCACTTGCATGGCGATTTCGTTTGGAATACTAAACAAGCTCGCCGCCAATGGAATCAGTAACAATGAACCACCAGCGACACCAGACGCACCGCAAGCACTAATGGTTGCCACCAGACTGAGTAGCAGCGCTGAAGCGAACGTCACTTCGATACCCAAGGTATGAGCTGCAGCCAGCGTTAAGACGTTAATCGTAATCGCCGCGCCTGCCATATTAATGGTCGCGCCCAGTGGAATCGTTACTGAATAAGTGTCTTCATGCAGACCCAGTTTACGTGCAAGGTTCATATTGACGGGAATATTGGCCGCCGAACTACGGGTAAAGAAGGCGGTAATACCAGATTCGCGCAGGCAAGTGAATACCAGTGGGTAAGGGTTTTTGCCCGTCTTAATCAGCACGATAATGGGGTTGGCGACCAAGGCGATAAATAGCATACAACCGACCAGTACCATTAAGATACGCGCATAACCCGCTAATGCACCAAAGCCTGTCTCCGCGACGGTATTGGCAACTAGACCTAAGATACCAAAGGGCGCTAGAGCAATGACCCATTTCACGACTTGTGAGATAGCATCCGCAAAATCACCGACGACAGTACGAGCCGTATCACTGGCTTGACGCAGCGCAAAGCCAATGATGATTGCCCACGCTAATATACCGATATAGTTGGCTTCAGCGATGGCGTTGATAGGGTTGGCAACCAAATTCATCAGCAAATTGGTCAATACCTCTTTGAGGTTCGCCGGTGGTACTTGCTCGATAGTAGCATTCACTAACGTCAGCTCGGTCGGGAATAAGAAGCTTGCGCCCACCGCAGTGAGGGCGGCCAAAAAAGTGCCGAACATATACATAATGAGCACGGGCTTGACGAAGACTTCATTGCCACTACGATGCTGACTAATCGCTGCGATGACCAAAATAAATACCAGTATCGGCGCCACCGCTTTTAGTGCACCCACAAATAGCGTACCCAATAAGCCTAGTGCTATACCGGTATCTGGTGCCAACCAACCAATTAATACCCCTAATATTAAACCAATAATAATGAGCGGCACCAGCCCTATACGCTGGTACATCGCAATCAATGAACGCATCTATACAACCTCGAGTTAGTCGATATGGTCGAAGCATTTGTAAATGGTTACGGCGTTACCCTCGCTTCCTGTACCTAAGTGTACGATTTGCGCTCGGTTGCCTTGTAGCCACTTAAAACAGTTTCGACGATAAATAAGACATTTATAATGAAAACGGAAAACTAATCGAAGGATGGTAGCATTTTTTAAGATAAGCGCCTACCTTTAACCCATACCTGTCTAAGCAGATAGGAGGGCGTATAGAGCTAAGAGCATAGCGTTGTATGAGGAAGATGGAAGCATTTTTATCGTGAAAAAATAAAAGAGATATTAGAGGTTAGACTTTAAAATGAGTCAGCTCATAGCCTAATTGTTGATAGTGCTTATATTTGTCACGACCTTGTTGCACACTCGTCGCGTCAGGTTTAATCAGCTCAAGAATACGGGTAGGCTGAGCATTACTGGTCGCTTGCATAAAGGTATTCACAGGCTGTGCCGTTGTATTAATGACGATACCATTGAAATCTGCTGGCATATAGCTGCCAAGCAGAACAGGCGCTAACTGTTCATTGGTAGCAACCTCAGTGTTATCGCTTTTAGCATTAGCACTTTCATCACTTTTAGCGAACAGGCGTTGATGCGGTATAAAACTCGTCGCCTCTTGTGCCCATAGTGCTTCATCAAGCGAGGATGATAATTCATCGTCTTTTTCAATAAGAATTAGCAACGACTGATTGCTTTTATTGAGCGCCGTTTGGGTCAACTGACAAATAAAGCCCAAGAAATCTTGGGCTTTACTGTCGCTTAATACATAAAAGCTAACTTTCATAAACTGATTTTCATAAAGTAGTTTTCATAAGTTGGTTTTCGTCAACGGATTAGACCATATTCGCGCTGTTTTTTAAGTATTGCATAAATAGCGGTACAGGGCGACCAGTGGCTGCTTTATCTTTACCCGAGTTCCATGCCGTGCCAGCGATGTCTAGATGTGCCCATGCTTGACCTTCTTCGACGAAGCGCGACAAGAAGCATGCAGCAGTCACTGCACCTGCACCTTTACCACCGATGTTTTGCATATCTGCGATAGGCGAGTCGATTAATGACTGATATTCATCATCCAACGGCATATGCCAAATGAGATCACCAGATAGGTTACTGGCATTTTCTAAATCAAACAAGACATCTTCATCATTACTGAATACAGCTGAGCGTACATGACCTAAAGCAACGACACAAGCACCCGTCAATGTGGCCACATCGATAATGGCTTTTGGCTGATAGCGTTGCACATAGCATAAAGTATCTGCCAGTACTAATCGACCTTCCGCATCGGTATTTAAAATTTCAACCGATTTGCCGTTCATGGCTTTTACGATATCACCTGGGCGCGTTGCATCACCTGATGGCATGTTTTCCGCACAGGCGAGCGCACCCACAACGTTAATCGGTAGACGCGCTTCACATAGCGCTTTAATCGTACCGAGTACCGACGCTGAACCACCCATATCAAATTTCATCTCATCCATCGCCGCACCGGGCTTGATTGAGATACCACCTGAGTCAAAGGTTACGCCTTTACCGACCAATACGATAGGTGCGTCATCATTGGCAGCTTGCATGTCATCGTTGTTTTTAGCGGCTTTTTTGTTAGCCGCTTTGGTTGGTAGTTTATCCGCCAAAGCTTTGAGACCGCCCGTTACTTTTGCGCTGCTAAGGGTAGATTTACCAGTGTTGGCACTGAATTTTGACTTGCCATAGTATTCCATGATGACCAGCTTACCTTCTTTAGCAGAGCCTTGTGCCACAGCTAAGAAGCAACCCATGCCTAGCGCTGACATTTCTTCTTCACCCAATACCGTAACTTTTAATAAGTCAGGATAGGTTTTTGCCAACGCTTCTGCTTGCTCTGCCATATAGGCAGGGAAGCAGATATTGCCAGGTTCGTTAGCCACGTCGCGAGTCAAACTTTGACCGGCAAAAACTGACTGAGCAAAGTCCAATGCTGGCTGTAGTGATTCATCAGCAACTAAATAGATATCGGTTAATTCTGGGGTACTTTGCTCAGATTTATATTTATCAAAACGATAAGTCGCTGCCAACAAGTTAAGCGCGAATTGACCAAACTGGTTTTCTTCCAGCGCGTCACCTAAGGCAACAGTAATAGAGGCTACCCGTTTTTGTGTGCTGCTATAGATGGTTTTGGTGATTTTTTGCAGGATGGTATTGTTGAGTTTATCAACGTTACCGACACCGACCAACAATAGCTGGACAGGGTTTTGCTTGGTGGTTTTTTTATCACCCGCTAAGGCATAGTCGATAACCGTTTCACCAACTTTACCGTTGAAGTGAGAGACTTCAATCAATTGCTCAATACGAGCGCTATAGTCTGCCAACACTGATTCAGCAAGGATGTTCTTTTTATCATCCACTAAGACTACCAAACAGGCTTCGTCTTTGCTTTTGGCTTCTTTTTTTAGAATTTTTTGAGTATGAGTTTTTGGTAGGTGCTGAGATAATTTAATATTCATATAGTTATCCTTATTAGAGTTATAAATTTAGAAGTATAGTCAATCCTCTATAAATCAGCTACGGCGTTAGGCTCGCTCAGTCTACTATTTGTAGTACTTTCACTCGCCTTCCTTGTATCTAAATTATAGTGAACCGACTATACAAATAAGTGATGAAGATAATATCGGCATTTTGCTACTTTCATAGCACATCGCTATTTTTAAAATAAAATTGTCAATGATGACTTTTCGTCATTGATCTTATATTGACCTTATGCAAAAAACTGGTCAATCAAAATAACGAACGTCAGTTAGGGTGTTGTTGTCCGCGATGAAACGGATTAGCCCATTGATTATTATTGTAGTGTAGCATATCAGCTAATTGCTGCGCAGTTGGCAAGGGTTAGGTAATGTTTTCTTATTTTTTTGCTGCACTATCTTACTAGGGCATATAGAATATTCGACTACGCCGTCATCAATAATTGACACTGAATCGGATGTAGGCAATCGTCATGCTATTGCTAGTATGACGATTAGACAGGGTAAAAAAGCAATGTAAATAGTGCTCTCACTATACTGTAACTTAGCGGTTTGCTACTTATCTGATCTATTGGTCAGTCATTAATAGAATTAATGGTTAACCAAATCGTCAGTCGTTACCAAGGCTGCAAATCTATCTTGCAGCGCTGCCATAGCCGTATCATGCATCACTTCCGCGCTAATTGTCTCTCTTTTATAATCAGGCAGCGCGCGCGTGGCACAAGCATCATGACAAACAAAATTATCAAAGCCTAGATCAAATGCCGCTCTGACGCTAGAGCTGACACACATATGGCTCATAAAGCCCGCAAAAATCACCTGCTGCTTACCGCTAGCAGAGATAAGCGCCTGTAGCTGAGTATCATAAAAGGCATTAGGATGCTTTTTGGTAATAATTTTTTCACCGTCTAGCGGTTTTAGACCGTCAACGATCTCGACGTTGGTGGATAACGGGTCAAAGACCTTGCCATTGTCTTCGCCGTGGTGAGCGATATGAAAAATAGGGATGTCTTGCTTACGAGCTTTATCAAGCAAGCGCTGCGCATTTGCAAGCGCCCTGCTGCCCGCCTGACCTAACGGCATAGCGCCATCAATATATTCGTTCTGATAATCAATAAAGACAACTGCGCAATTTGACCAATCAAGGGTATCAAATTGACCGCCAGCCAGCTCAAGTAGGGTAGAGGGAGTAGACATTATATTTATGCTCCAATGGGTGTGATACATGTATGAGTTTTGACAATCAATCAGTCTAGCAATTAATCTTGCTCATATTGGCGACTTGATACGAATGACAAACAAACCTTTCCAAAAATAAAAATACCGTTTAATTAAACTGACGTAAGCCCGCGTCCAGAGAAGTCTTGGTCTTTTGTGTTTATTGACTGCTGGATACGGCTCATTGGCTATTGGCAACGTCTACCAATGTTTATCAATATCTATTAGTGATGAACCACGTGTCGCCAGTAAGGGTTGGGTGATTTTTTAGCACACATTTCACAGCCATTTTTTATCAAAATATGCTAGCATTAGCGGTTATCTTTATCGCTTATATTGATAGGTTCTGACTTATAAGTGGTACCGTTACGTTTATATTTATTTAAGTGTTGGTTTGCTTATATATTGGGGTCGCCTTACGTTGGTAGCGCCTCCTATTACGCTTGCCTCTGTTACCCAGCACGCGATACATCGTCCGCATATTCATTATTAAAGAGTACCTATTGTGATATTACGCCGCTACATGACCCAACAAGTTGCCTCAACCACCGCTTTGGTATTGGGGTTTTTGGTGGTGATGATGCTTGGCGGTCGCCTGATACGTTACTTTGGTATTGCGGCTGAAGGTAATCTGGACGTCAGCTTATTATTTACCATTATTGGTTATAACTTACCGTACTTTTTAGAGCTGATCTTACCGTTGGCATTTTTTATCGCCTTAATGCTAGTGTTTGGGCGTTTATATGTCGATCAAGAAATGGCAGTTATCAATGCCAGTGGTGTCTCGCGTGGTAAGCTGGCTCGGCTGATGACGCCATTAATATTGGCCTTATTCGTTGGTGAGGCAGCATTGTCAGTGGTCGGTAAGCCGTGGGGTGTGCGCTCATCTGAGGCGGTGTGGCAGCAGCAGGCCTTTACCAGCGCCTTTGATTTGATTCGCCCCAATGAGTTTATCAGTAGTGGCAATTATCATCTGTATGTCGGCAGTCTTAGCGACGATAAAAAACAGCTGCAAGATGTGATACTCATTCAGTCTGAGCCAGAAGCAAAAGGCAGCAGCAAAAAAGCCGCCGCGATGGATGTTGATAATAAGATTGATCCTGCCACCGCAGAACAACTAGACATTCCAGATGTGCCGCAAGCGCTGATAAGCAAAAGCAATAAAAATATCACTAAAGACACCATTACTTTGGCCAAAAGAGCCGAACAAGTGCAGACGGGCGACAAGGGTGTGACCCAATTGGATTTATTCCAAGGTCGGCGTTACGAAGTCGGCGCGGGCAGTCTCAAGTATAACCAAGTCGGCTTTGATCGCTACCGCATTACCTTGACGGAATCGGCACAAGAAGTCATCACCGAAGACAATATCGAAACCCAAGCAATTGGCCCCTTATGGCAAGCGGCAAGCGGCAGTGCTCAACTCGGTGGTGAGAGTGCGCTGCGTGCAGCACAAAGTGAGATTGGCTACCGTTTTGCTCTGCCGTGGCTGATGATTATCGCGCCGATGCTCGCCGTCCCACTGGCGCAAGTACGTCCGCGTCAAGGACGTTGGCTGCGTTTGTTTCCTGCCATCTTGTTATTCGTCAGCTGTGCTTTAGGTATTATCTCGCTAAAGAGTGCAGTGAGCAAAGGCACGGTTAGCGTCTGGGCTTATACTTGGCTCATCCTAGGATTTATGGCATTGGCGCTCTATATGAATTGGGGCAGTCGGGTGCAGCATCGTCTGCGCTTTCGCTTAAAAAGCCATACGCCGGTCGCGTTGATTGAGACTCAAAGCAATGGCTCACAAGGAGGGCAGTCTTAATGCGCTCTTTATTTTCTAAATCTCAGGCATCTCGCTCACCAAACTTTACAGCTCAACTCGCCAAAAAGCCTGATACCTTAACCGTGCTCAGCCGTTACGTAAAATTGAATGCCTTGTTGGCCATTATCGGCGCAGTCATCGGTTTGTGGGCGCTACAAATTATTTTTTCTTATTTGTCAGAGCTGGATTCGTTAGACGAGAGCTATACGATGGGCGAGGCGATTAAGTATATCTTTTATCGCTCGCCTTACTTTTTAGAAGAGTTTATACCGACTGGCGCTCTACTCGGTGCGGTCGTTGGACTAGGGTTGCTAGCGAATAAAAGTGAGCTGGTCGTCATGCGTGCCGCTGGGGTCAGCGTCTATCGTATCGTTGGCTGGGTATTGCAGCCTGCTCTGATTTTTGTGTTACTCGCTTTGCTCATCAACCAGTTTGTCTTGCCGCATTCCAACCAATTGGCGCAAGAAATTAACGATGAAGACAACAGCTCATTGATTACCTCGGTACGTGGTTATTGGACGGTGCAGCCACGCTTTGAGAGTTCGGGGACTGGTAATACAAAGCCAGATGGCAGTGATATTCTGTATATTGATTATGCTGATGTAGAAGGGAATATTGGCACCGTTAAGCGTTGGCATTTGGACAATAATGGCAACTTACAAACGGCTGTCCATGCTGAGGGCGGACAATATACGGGTCGCGAGCCGATAAGTACGAATACCGCCAGCGACAAGCCCAGCGAGCAATATCGCTATGAGTGGCAGCTCAACAACATGACCAAGCTCAGTATCAATCAAGGCTTTGAGAGTAGCCAAGCCACCTCGCCGTCGGATACCTTAAGCCTGCCTTTCGCTCCCGAATCGGTCTATTTGTTGACCCGTGATGCCGAAGATTTATCGCTGACTCAGCTTTACGATCACCGCCAGTTTATGCGCCAACAAGGCCAACGTTCTTTGAATCATGAGCTGGCATTTTGGCAAAAGCTGCTGTCACCGCTGTCGATATTGTCGCTGGTGATTGTCGCTTGTTCATTCGTCTTTGGCTCATTGCGCACCCATAGCTTGGGCTTGCGTATCGTCGTGGCATTATTATTTGGCTTGCTGTTTAGTTATCTTCAGGATTTGGTTGGCTTCATCTCACTAGCCACTGGATTTTCGCCGCTACTGATGGTGATATTACCAATTATTGCCAGTGCGGCATTGGGTGGGTATTTACTTAAGCGGCAAATGTAATCCTACAAATGTAATTTTAAAAATATAACGTCAAAAATACAGTTCTAAGAATTTAGCCATAAAAAATCCCGCTAACACATCATCATGCTAGCGGGATTTTTTGTTTGTTTTACTCTGGCAGTTAATCTTTGGTCGCCATGGTAATCGTATAGGTCTTACCTTGCTTGACCTTGTCGCTATTGCCGAATACTTCGGTAAACGAACGCTTCACGAATTGGCGCAAACCATTGATTGTCACCACATAAAAACGTCCACCTTGACGCATGCGTGCATAGGCATCGAGGAAATATAGATAATGCTGCTCTTTACCTACCTTCGCTGGTAAGTTCGACATCACCAAGCTAAAGTCTTTGTCCTTTGCCACATGGTTAAAGCCATTCGATAAATGCACATCGACATTTTTTAGACCATTCTTCTCACAATTAAGGCGGGCATATTCTACTGCCATAAAGTCTTTATCAATCAACGTATGCAGACCATTCGGACATTCACGCGCCGCCGTCATGCCAAGCACGCCATAGCCACAGCCCAAATCGATCGAATCATCATCCGCTTCAAAGTCCACATAATCAAGCAGCATCAAGCTACCATCATCGAGCTTTTGCGGTGAAAAAATACCCCACGTCGTCGCAAAATCAAACGGCTTGCCCAGCACATCTTGGCGAAAGTTAATATCTTCGCGCCAGTGTCGAGCATTTTTCAATAATTCAGCAGAGGGTTTATGACTCATAGGATTCTCGGATATTGGATAAATAAAATGGGGGTGCGCTGCTCAATCAGACAACTTGCCAATCATGACGCGCTTTATTGAGGCTATTGTAACGACAAAAGGGCAGGTTTGCAGCTATCGATTGATAGAATTATATCGTGGGAAGTCGTTATTGCAAAAGTTGTGATGGGAGCTGATCGCGCCTTCTGCTTGTATCTGTACCTCCGAGCGGGGCGGTCACTATTGGCTGATGGTATTCCTGCTCAGCGATACTACCCTCAGCCAAGTGACGCAGCCCGCTCAGATGCACAGGATACCGCGACAGTCACGGCTAAAAAACCTAGTTTGATTCAGGTTTAGATTGTTGTTGAGATAACAAGTTATTATAGGTAGGCTGTGCCATGCGCACCTTAATCAAGATAATATCAAACATCGGTGCGCGAGGCGCACCCTACGGCTCATTGAGCATCAATCCCAATGATTTGTGATAAATGTCCAGTTTTTAGATACACCGTGGCGCCATTTGCTCCTGCTGTTATTTGCGATGTCGCATCGACGGGCAGACGTATCCAACCACCGCTCTGATAGGTTTGTCCAGCGTCTATCAGCGTACCCTCTAGCACCAATATCTCAGCACCTCCTGCGATGGCATCTGCAAACAATACCTCACCTACATTGATACGTTGCAAGCTCACTTCTTCTCTTATATCTGAGTATAAATGACAAATCTCACGACCGCCTTGTGCTTGCCAGTTAGCTGCATCGTTGGTATTGATAGCGACATGCTCAGTCTCGTCGACTGTCATCTGCCAAAGTTTAACAAAAATAATAGCACCTTCATGACTATAAGGCTGGTGCCCTGAGGTCGGTGGGTTGCGTAAATACCAACCAGCAGGATAATGGTTGTTATCAGCTGAAAAAGTGCCTGATAGTACCAAAATCTCCTCGCCACCTGGGTGCAGGTGATGCGGAAAATTTGACTCAGGGGCATAGCGTACGATACTGGTCGCACGCGCTTTTTCAGCACCAACGCGGTCAAGCATCACGCGCTCGACGCCGTTTTGTGGTGACTGAACCCATTGATAGTGTTCAGCTGCTAAGGCAGCACGGCAGGAGAAATCTGCATTGATGAGCATAATGTAACTTCTCATTAATTATGATATTGCTTGGAATTATCCTCTGATTTTTCAAAATAGACAAACCAGATAAACCTATTATCAACGTAAGTATTTATCATTAAAAAGCTTATTGTGTCTAGCGCTGTTGCTCTTGCGTCGGGATACCGCTACCGAATTTGCGAAAATGCGAATTCCCTTGAGCTCGGACGAAGCAGTACTTCGTTATTTCCTCGCTCAGGTTAAACCGCACCGCAAGTCAAAGCGTTGTATGATTACGAAATTTGAAGAGGATTAGGGTGTGCCTATCGAGCCACAGATAAGATAATACTTAATTAAAACTTTTATTACTAATATGGCAAATATAGCAACGTATGCCATCTGACATCATTTCTAGACTATAATTCACAGTTCTGAACATTGGAGGTTGTAGTTCAACAGGCACGATAATAAAGGTAGAATCGTAATCAGCTATAGCCTCCATATTAACGTTGAGAGGTAGAAGGATGTTTAAAACATGTAAAGCTGCAAATGCTTCAAGTAAATTTCCTAAATTAGCTTGGTTAAATTTTTCGTATCTTTGATGCTTTACACCGTTATATTCGCGCCACCAACTGCTCAATCTTTCACGATTTTTCATAGATTGAACATCTTCATCCATTTTTACTTCCCCTGTTTTCTTACTTTTTTCTTCTATTTCTATTTCATGATTATAAAACATATTTTCAAAAGGCTTAAACAGCAGACTTTCACCAGTGATATTTAAAGTAACAGCAGTATTTCTCACCTCGGGAAAGTGGTCAAATAACATATCCATATTTCTACTAATACTAGAGCTTTTAGACTTACCTTTATTAATAAATTTATATATTTGCTCAAAGACGCTCTCTGTTTCAACACAGATAGCGAAATACAACTGCATGTTTTTAAGTGAGTAAGTATGAAAATTCGATTGAGTTATAGCAACGTAATCACTTATTTCTATGAGAGACTTTTCTAAGGATAAATAGTGTAGCCAAAATGGATTCAAATGATTGAGTTTCGTACTACCGCTTACTTTTTCCTTCATGTTTTATTCCATATAAAATTAATAACTATTAAAAATAATTTTTTATTTGAAACTTTAACCTCTCGGATGATGCTCCGCATGCAGCTTCTGCAATCTCGCCGTCGCCACATGGGTATAAATCTGCGTGGTAGATAAGTCACTATGCCCAAGCAACAACTGTACGCTACGCAAGTCCGCACCATGATTTAGCAAATGCGTGGCGAAAGCGTGGCGTAGGGTATGCGGCGATAGCTCTTTATCTATACTGGCAATTTTGGCGTACTTCTTTAATAAATACCAAAAGTTCTGCCGCGTCATATAGCCGCCTTGTGCGGTCAAAAACACCGCTTGGCAATTCCCCGATTTCAGGTGAGCAATCAAATCACCACGAGCATGCGTTAGATAATCTTCCAGCGCATCCGCTGCATATTCACCTAATGGAACCAATCGGGTTTTATTACCTTTACCGGTGATTTGTAGCCAGCCTGAATTTAGATTCACTTGTTCCAGTGACAGATTAATCAACTCACTGACCCGTAGACCGCAGGCATAGAGCACTTCTAGCATGGCTTTATCACGCAGTCCGAGCGCCGTGCTGGTATCAGGAGATGCTAGGAGATTATCAACATCGCCCTCGCTCAAATCCTTTGGTAATGGACGCCCAAGCTTTGGACTTTTAATACGCTCACAAGGGTTGTCTTCACGCAGGTTGCTAGCAATCATCCATAGATAAAACTGACGCAAGCTTGAGAGCATACGCGCTTGAGTACGTGGCGTTTTGCCGTCTTGGGTAAGCGTTGATAAGCAGTGCAGCACATCGTCGGGTTGCCAGCGTGTTAGAGCGATAGGATTGGTCAGCTCGCAAGAGCGCAGGTCGCGCACATAGGCATTACGCGTCCGCGTGGCTAGACCACGAGCCAGCATCGCTTGACGAAACTCGGTGATATAAGTAGGTTCATCATCAACGGCTAGCGCTTTAGGTTGGCGCTGTTGTACAGCACGGTCGCGGCTCATAATTTGATACTCAATGATTAATTATCAATTATTAAAGATTAGGCAGGTACTAAACACCATAATGAGGTAATTTCCGCACTACGCGCCGCATAGAGAGGATCAGTATCATCTTGGCTGCGACCATGCTTAGGTTTTGTATCGAGGCGGTATTTTACTTTTAAATCGCTATCTGCAAACCAACCTAATAATTCCTCACGAGTACGCAGCTGCAAATGCTCAGCCAAATCTGACAGAATTAACCAGACTTCTCCTTGCTCAGCTAAATGAGTTTTCGCGCTCTGCAAAAACCCACGCAGCATGGTGCTATTGGCATCATAAACAGCGTACTCTAAAGGCGAGCTAGGCTTGGCAGGTAACCAAGGCGGATTACAGACAATTAAATTAGCGAGTGGCGCATCAGTCGGATACAAATCAGCTTGCTGCAACTGTACGTTAGTGAGTTTTAATCGCGTAAAATTTTCGCTAGCGCAGGCTAAAGCCCGTGGATTTAAATCGGTGGCAATCACATGATTTACACCGCGCTGCGCTAAGATAATGGCAAGCAAGCCTGTGCCTGTGCCGATGTCATAAGCGATCTCATGAATGGTCGGCAGCGTCGCATCGAGCAGTAGCTGCACATACTCATGGCGGGTTGGTGCAAAAACGCCATAATGCGGGTAAATCGATAGACTTAAGCTTTCAACTGGCACGCCTTTTTCGCGCCACTGCGCTGCACCTAACGCCCCTTGCAAGTCACGAAATGAAAGTACACATGATTCATCAGCCGCGTTGTCTAACTGGCCAAAAGCTGCTGTACAGGCCGCGCTGACATCAGGGGCGCGACGCAGATGGCTGACATAATTGGCATCAAGCTCTAGTAGCAAGCGACTTAATATACGCGCACGCTGTGCTTGCATTTGCCGTTGTTGATAAAACAAGTTAGGTAGTTCTTTAGAGTTGACCGAATCAGACTCTGCGTTAGACTTAGCAGATTTATTAGCCGCTTTCTTTATTTTGCGCTGCTCAGAGCGCTCATTGGTACGCTCGATACGTCGGTTGAGCGCTTGTAGCAATTGCTTGGCATTATGAAAGTCACCGCGCCACAGCAGTGACGTGCCTTCGCAAGCCAAGCGGTACGCCTCATCAGCGGTTGTTTTGTCATCGACCAATACAATACGCGCAGGCGCTGCATGATTGCTCTCCGATAACCAGCGGGCACGACGTAAGGTTTCATTGCCATTTTCGTGCCACTGTACGTACTGCTGTTGGGTTGCTAACACGTTATCTACCTTTAATTTGTGAATGATATGTTTTGTACAAAGCAAAGATATCTTTGTGTTTTTGATGCTCTTAAATTATTAGTGCAAGGTCAACCGCATGCGTTCAAGCTTTCAAGCGCTCTTTTTCTTCACCAAATAACGATAAAGCGTGGCGCTGATAGGCGCGTTATTATCGTCAGCAACTGTGATTTCATCAGAATCGACATTTAAAGGTACATTTTCAGCAAGGGTTTCTTGCTGGACAAGCTCATGCCCTAAATGACGGCAAAAATTAGGAATATCGCGAGTGGTTGCAGGGTCAGTGGCGAGTATCTCAATCACCTCGCCCGCATCAGCCTTACGGATGGTTCGATGCAGCATCATGACAGGCTCAGGGCAAATAAGCCCTTGGGTGTCTAAATGATGATTGATCGTCGTTTGTGTCGTAGAAGTGGTCATAATAGTCATTTGAATCACTAAAATATGGTTAAAGTTTTTTGTGCTTTATTCGTTAGGATGTTTTTATCAGCGTACTTTAGTTATTTTCAGTGGCTTCCGCGTCTTTTTCAGCGTCTAAAAAGTTAAAGAAGCGCTTAAAGCTAACTTTGAACAAAAAAGCCACGCCAAGCCAGCAGGACAGCCCTAACCAAGCGGTATCGGCAAATAATAGCCCGCCAAGTAATATCACCGTGGATACGCCAATACTCATGGCAATCATCGACGGTTGGTTTAAGCGATAACGATAAATAACCAACGCATCGTAAATGGTAATGGGAATGGTCAACGCCACTAAAACGTAGGGCAAGTTATAGAAGAGTTGATAAAGCAGCTGATTGTCATGAAAGGCTTTGATACTGGCAATGGTACCAAAGACCATAAAGGCGAAGATAGCGGCATAAATAAGATAAATCGCTATTTGATTCGCTCGCTGAGCGCCTTTGATACGAGCAATCGCAAGCGGCGCAAAGCCATGTTGCGATTTGTTTTGCAGAGACTGGTCTGAAACAGTGGTCATAATAATCAGGCATTTATCCGTGTAGAGTGACGATATGTCAAAAATTAGCGCTATTGTAACAGCAAGCTAGTCGCTAATTTAGTCTGCTTTGATGGCATCGATGGCGATACTGCTACTGGGATCAGCAAAATAAGTCGACATCAGGATACAAGCAGAGATGTCATCGATGGGGTCGCGCTCATGCTTAATCCAGCCATTATCCCACGCGATCTCACGCGCCGCCACTGAAGTTAGGCGTTCATCGCAGAGGCTTACTACAACTGGCAGGTGCTGTTCCATGACTCGATGCGCTAGGCGACGGGCAAATTTGTGCGCGCGCTTCGACAGCATTGAGCTGCTACCATCCATATTAAGCGGCAACCCCACCACCACTTTTGTCACGCCCCATACCTTGATAATACCCAGTAGATTATCCCAATCAGGCTGGCCATTATTCATCGCTAAGATATCAAAAGCACGCGCGGTTTCGGTGATAGTGTTACCTAGCGCCATGCCCATTTTTTTGACGCCATAATCAAGCGCCAAAATAAGATGCGGCTTAATAACTGGTTCCACCATAGTCGTATCGGCAGTTTCGATTTCAGTGCTAGTTTCAGACTCTACCATCATTATGCATACTTCCTATTTTCATACTTATTGAGCTTCTGACTCAAGCGTGACCAATATCGCTACTTAAATAGTCAAAATTAACCCCAATCTTATCGGCAGCGATTTGCCAGCGTTCTTCAAATGGCGTATTAAACAATAAATTCAGATCAGCAGGACAGACGAGCCAGTCGCCACTAGCAAGCTCTTGGTCGAGTTGTTTTTTGCCCCAGCTGGCATGACCTAAGCACAGCTGATAATGACCAACGCCTTGACCGGCGGCGATACGCTTCAAGATATCTTGACTGGTAGTGATACAGACGTTTTCTGAGATGGCAAAAGACGATGCCCATTCTGGTTGACCTGTATGCAGGACAAAGCCGACCTCGGGATACATTGGACCACCTTCTAATGCCACATCTTCCATCACTTGCGGATCGGTGACTTCAATGTCTAAATCCTCTAGTAGTTTGCCCACGCGCGACTGCTCTAATGGACGATTGACCATCAGACCGAGGGCGCCATGTTTGTCATGACGACAGATATAAATCAGCGCCTGCTCAAACCGTGGGTCTGACAGCTCGGGTGCCGCGATTAAGAAATGATGGGTCAAATTGGCTTTAGACATAGCAACAAACGCAACCTAATAATAAAGGTGAAATAATAGAGAAGACACACCACTATATGGTGATAATGAGGGGGAAATCAACCGAGGCCAACAATCGCCATACGTTAGCCAGCAGTTATCTTTTTATAAATGATGGATACTTATAATCAAAATATCCTAAAAACGCTATGGTATTGCTGATATCAATTTTTTGCAGCCTCTGTCTGCGTAGGCACAGTAAGCAAGAAAAATTGATATCAGCAGTGCGCGATGTATCGATATGACTTTTCACTGACTATATTTTACATCAGACAATAGACTACGGGCATGATCACGGGTGACGTCAGTGATGGTCACACCGCCCGACATACGAGCCAACTCATCGACTTGCGCGCTGTCAGTCAATATTAACAGCTCACTTTCAGTCTGTTCGTCATGGTGTTTTTGTACCAAGATATGCTGATGCGCTTGCGCTGCGACTTGCGCCTGATGGGTAATGGCAAGTAGTTGCTGCGTCTGCCCAAGCTCGCGTAAGAGCTCACCGACCACTTGTGCGGTGCCGCCACTGATACCAACATCGACTTCATCAAATACCAACATTGGCTTAGCGGCATTATTATCGGCATTGGTCGCTTGCAATACTTGCATGACCAGCGCCATCCGCGACAGCTCACCGCCTGAGGCAATCTTATGTAGCGGCTGCATCGGCATACCAACGTTGGCACTAAACAATAAATCAATATCATAGCAGCCTTGCGCACTATATTGGCTTGGATCGGTCTTCTTAGTAAAGACAAAATCGCAGCGGGCGTTGGGCAGGGCAAGCGGTTTTAATTGCTTAATCAGCTGCTTACTGACAGTTGGTGCCGCTTTTGTTCTTTCTTTATTTAGTTGGGTTGCTAGCGTCAGATACTCTTGCCATGCTTGTTCAATTTGCGCTGCCATGGCATCACTGCTTGGTTCGTTTTCCAGTTGCTCTAATTGCGCTTCCCAGCCTTTGGCCTCATCGATTAAGTCGCTCGCTGGCAAGCTATGCTTACGTGACAAGCGGTGTCCAAGACTGATTAAATTGTCTAATGCTTGCAAGCGCTCTGGGTCAGGCAGTTGTTGCTCGGCATAATCTGAGAGTAGAGCGGTCACCTCAGTGATTTGCTGCTGTGCTAAATGTAGCTGCTCGGAAGCTTGCTCAAAGGTTTGACTAACCCCCAGCTGATGATCACAGAGCTTGATGGCCTGTCCTAATAAGGTCATGACGTCAGGCTCATCGGTATCATTGTCGAGTAGATGAAGACCGTGACTGGCCTCTTGCATTAACGCTTCGATATTAGACAGCTCTTCGTGCTCCGCTTCGACTTCCGCATAATCAACCGCCAGTAATGGGGCAATATCAGCCAGCTGACTTTGCAATAGTTGGATTCTATCTTGACGCTGAGCTTCGCGGCTGGCAATGTCATCCGCACGGCGTTTAAGCTGCTGATAAGCTTGATAGCTGCTAGCCGTTTGTGCCGCTAGTGGCGTGATTTGTGCCATCTCATCGAGCCATTGCACCACAAACTGCGGCTTAAGCAACGCTTGCTGAGCATGTTGGCTATGGATATTAACCAGTAATGCACCCAAACTTTTAAGCTCTGCCAAGCTCACTGGCGTGCCATTGAGCCATGCTTTGGAGCGCCCTGTGTTGCTCAATTGACGACGAATCAATACTTCCGGCTCTTCTAGCGCTCGCTCATTTTTGGCAAACCATTCAGCAACAACATTGTTATTTTCCACATCGAACTGCGCATAAATATCCGCATTTGCAGCGCCATGTCTGACCATCGCACTGTCTGCACGCTCGCCTGCACATAAGGATAGCGCATCTAGTAATAGCGACTTACCAGCCCCTGTCTCACCAGTAATGACATTAAAGCCTTCAGCCACACTCAGCTCATGCTGAGCAATCAATGCAAACTGATGTAAAGTTAATGATACAAGCATCAACGCCTCTCATGACAGACAATCAACCTCACATAAAAGCATGGGAGGTCATATCTAAAATAGGGTAAATAAAGAAGTAAAATGGTAGGGGTAATAGTACTAAATAGACAATAGCCATTGGTAAATAGTATGGTGTCAAACGCTATTAAATACAAATTTTAAAGTCGTCAAATACTGCGAACTAACTAGGAAAGACTATCATAAAAATTCAATAAGCCTATGATAAAAAAGCAGTTAACCGTCTTAATAATCGCCTTAATAGCTATCATAAGCGTGATAATGAGCGACTGTCATAATAAGTTGTTATCATTAAACAGCAATCGTCATAATGGGGCGCAACGTATATACACTATAGGCATCAGTCGATGGCTGCAAAGCGAATGGTTAAGAATTATTCAGCCTAAAAACGCAACAAAATTTTCATTGGTCCTGTAACAAACTTTATAGATATAATGTGGTAGCATAATCTCACATAATGATAAACTCTTACCACTAGATTTTTAGCCATTGTGCGACATAGCGTGTTTTTACTATAGTGCAAAATGCGTAGTACAACCTAGGTAGAGTAAGCAGTTCAATACGTTACTTATTTTTTAGTTTGGCAATAATTATTTGATAAGGAAGCCACTATGACAGCGGCGCAATTTACCAGTGTGACAGTCAATGCCCAAGCCACGATATCTTATGATGGTCGTTGCTCAAGCCATACCATTATGTTCGAGGATGGTCGGCACAAAACATTAGGTGTGATTTTACCTTGCGACAATTTGGTCGAGCATTATCACTTCAGTACCAATACCTCCGAGCGTATCGAAATTATCAGCGGCGAGTGTGAAGTCAAAATAAATGGTGATGAAGAGTTCAGCTACTATCGCGCGGGACAATCATTCGTCGTTGAAGGCAACAGTGGCTTTAACTTACGCACAGAGGAAATCGTGCAGTATATCTGTCATTTAGAAGGTTGATACTATTACCAGTTAAAGGTTCCAAAAGACAGTTTATAGCGGCTTAGCCCTCAAAAAGAAATAAATCTTGCGATAAGGTTTATTTCTTTTTTTTGGTGACATTATTTTGTTTAAGCCCTTGATTAATTGCTACAATTATTGTCATATCTCCCTTTTCTATCGCAGTGTGCGATAGCCACCTTATAACCGGCAGTCCTATTATGGCAAAACCCATTTATTTCTATGGCATTCATGCTATTGATGCGTTACTCGAACATCGTCCTCTTGATGGCCTTAGCTTGTTTGTACAGCAAGGGCGCGAGAGCGACAGTCATGTCAAAGCGATTATGGCGCAGGCAGCAGATAATGGCATCAGCATTCAACCGACGCAAAAAGACAAGCTCACGCAACTGTGTGGTAGCCCGCAGCATCAAGGTGTGGTGCTGAATGCACGACCGTTAGGTTTCGCTGATGAAGGCTTGCTTGATATTATCATCGGCCGTGAACAGTGTCTGCTATTGGTTTTGGATCAAATCACCGATGCGCATAACTTTGGTGCGTGCTTGCGTACCGCCGTTGCCATGGGTGTTGATGCGGTGGTTTGTCCAAAACATCATGCGGCGAGCCTCACGCCTACGGTTGCGAAAGTGTCGGTAGGGGCGGCAGAGATGATGCCTATTGTTAGCGTTACCAATTTGGCACGCACGCTGACGCAAATCAAAAATGCCGGCGTCTTTGTATTCGGTACAGCACTCAATGCAGAGGCGAAGCCGATACATGAGGCAGACTTGACAGGTAAAACAGCTATTATTATGGGGTCAGAAGGAGAGGGCATGCGCCGCCTGACGACGGAGAGCTGTGATGAGCTGGTTTATATTCCGATGTCAGGCAATGAGCATGGCAACTTACAAAGCTTAAATGTAAGCGTTGCCACGGGCATGGCGCTATATGAAGTTAATCGGCAGCGTACTTTAGCTGCTGGGCAAGCGTAAGATAGCTCTGATGTAGTGGCTCTAATTTTAGGTAGAGATCAGCCAAATTACCATCATTAAGTACGACATCATCAGCGTGCTGATTCCGCTCTTCGCGGCTTAGCTGATTGACCATGATGGCTTTAATCTTTTGTACGCTTTGTTCATCTCGCTGGCTGGCACGGGTCAGCTGGGTGTCCACCGCCGCATCCATGACCAAAATACGCTGGCATAAATTGGCCAGCCCTGCTTCCGCCGCTTCGATGAGTAGTGGCGCTGACAACACCACATAAGGTGAGGTGCTTTCGGCCAGCTGTAGTTTTGCCGCCTCACGTATCGCTGGATGGGTAATCGCTTCTAGCTCAATCAGTGCTTCTGGATAAGTAAAAACATGCGTTCTTACCGCTGCCCGATCCATATCTCCTTTTTCATTCACTACCCAATCACCAAACTTCTTCTGGATTTTGCGTAGCGTTGCGCTGCCTTTGGCAACGACTTGATGGGCAATGACATCGGCATCAATAATATCAATGCCTTGCTCAGCGAACCAATCACTGGCGGCAGATTTACCACTACCGATGCCCCCGGTTAGACCTACTACTAGCGTCTTGCTTTTCTTTTGCAGGCTTTGTGGTTGATGAGAATAAGGCGAAGCTGTTGTGGCATATTTTGACATAATAATGACTTATCTAACGGATAGAATGGCAGTAATAAACTGAGAAAATAGTTTGTGACCCTAAGTATACATGCCCAAGTACCAACTGACGATATCTGAGCCATATAATAAAGCAACAATACCAGCCACTGCGATATAAGGACCAAAGGCAAAAGGCTTACTCTCACCTTGTTTTTTCATCAAAATCAGGCCAACGATTGAGCCGAGTAGGGAAGACAATAAAATAATTAATGGTAACATCATGGGCCCAAGCCAAGCACCCAGTACTGCTAGGAGCTTAAAGTCACCTTGTCCCATGCCATGTTTTTTGGTGATAAGGAAGAATACTTTGACCACTATCCATAATGATAAAAACCCAAACAACAAGCCCCAAATAGACTGAGTTGGTGAGACGAACCAGCTTTGTGAATTGACGGCCAATCCTAAACCCGCTAACGGAAAGGTTAGGCGATCTGGCAGTAGCTGGGTATCAAAATCGATACCCGTTAATGCCACTAGCGTCCATACTAAAACTAAGGCGGACAACCCAGCGGCACTGACCCCAAACTGATAGATGACCAGTATGGATAACAAGGCAGTGACGAGCTCAACCAAAGGATAACGCAGACCGATAGCAGCATTACAGTTTGAGCAGCGCCCACGTAACAGCAGCCAGCTTATTAAGGGTACGTTCTCATACCACTTTATTTTGTGCGCGCAGTGAGGGCAGCGCGACGCTGGTCGACTCAACGTAATAGGGGTATCCGCTGCGACGATATCGGTCAGTGGTATGGTATGCTCTTGCGGCATGTCTGCTTGCTGCGCCATAAATTGACTACATTCTTGACGCCAGCTATAGACCATCATCAGCGGCATACGGTGAATCACCACATTTAAAAAACTGCCCACACAAAGGCCCAACAGACCAAATACGACTAACGCTACCGTCATATTACTTTGTAATAATTCTATAAATTGCATTAAATCGCTGTCCTTTCCGTCATCTTTAACCTACCACTGAGCCCATTTGGAAGATTGGCAAATACATCGCAATCACCAAGCCACCGACCAAAACCCCCAACACAGCCATAATCATAGGCTCCATCAGACTGGTCAAGCCGTCGACCGCATTGTCGACTTCGTTTTCGTAATAGACCGCTACTTTATCTAGCATTTCTTCTAAGCTACCAGACTCTTCACCGATACCAACCATTTGAATGGCCATACTTGGAAATAGATTGGTAGAGCGTATCGAAAACTGCAATTGTTGACCAGTAGATACGTCATTTTTGATTTGCTGCGTCGCATTATAAAACACGACGTTATTAGTGGCGCCAGCAGTCGAATCTAGGGCGTCGATAAGGGGTACACCAGCGGCAAAGGTGGTAGATAAGGTACGAGCGAAACGCGCGATAATGGCTTGATAAGCAATATTGCCAAATATTGGTATTTTTAATACGGCACGGTCTAAAAAGTCTCGGAATTTCTTAGAGCGTTTTTTGGCTTCTGAAAAACCAATAATCGCCCCACCAATGAGAATAATCAAAATAAACCACCACGCCTGCATCCATTCAGACATGCCAACGACCATTTGGGTAAAGGCAGGGAGCTCTGCGCCAAAAGATTCAAATAAGTCTGAGAATACAGGGACTACTTTGATAAGCAGAATCATGGTAACGATAACAGCGACGACAATAACCGCGATAGGATATTTTACCGCTTTTTTAATTTTGGCTTTTAATAATTCGCTTTTTTCTTTATAAGTGGCAACCCGCTCCAGCATGGTCTCAAGCGCACCTGATTGCTCGCCAGAGTCGACGAGCGAGCAAAACAGATCATCAAAATAGCGTGGGTGTTTACGCAAGGCTGAGGCAAAAGTCCCACCGGCTTCGATATCGGCTTTTATTTGCAAAACCAGTTCTTTCATACTGGGATTATCCAATGAGTCCGCGACAATCTCAAAGGACTGGGTCAATGGCACGCCCGCTTTCATCATGGTTGCCAATTGACGGGCAAAGATGGCAATATCAATAGGTTTGATGGGTTTTTTGAAGGTGTAGAGGGGCTTGGGCTTTTTCTTGATACCTTTGACGGTGATGCCTTGTTTGCGCAGAGTAGCTTTTGCCAGCTCTAGGCTACGACTGGTGGTTTCGCCCTTTACTTTTTGTCCGCGTCGATTTACCCCGTCATAGACAAAGTCTAACAGCATGTCGGTCTTCGCTTTTGCCATGTTACTACCCTCAAGATTTGTCTAATATAGATATTGCAAAGAAATACAACGATGCCTAACTTATTACACAAAGATGGCATACTTTATTTTAACGTAAAAAACCAGTATAACTCTGTTTTATTTTTAAGTACATCTGAGTAAGTATTATTGCTGGTTTATAAAAATAACGCCATTCGAAGTCAAGACTATTTAAAAGCAATGCTATCAATGCCTAGAGAGTAGAAATAATAAGGCGATTTAGCGTTCATCATTATTCAGAGGTAACGCGCATCATTTCTTGAATACTGGTCACGCCTTGTAAAACTTTTAACACCCCAGAGCGGCGCAAGTCTCGAAAGCCATTTTTGAGAGCCGCATCTTTGATATCAATTGCGTTGCCATCTTCCATGATAATCCGAGAAATATCAGGGCTGACTTTCATCACCTCGTAGATACCTACACGGCCTTTATAACCTTCGCGGCATTCGTTACAGCCTACGGGTTCATAGATGACATTGTCTGGGTTGTCTAAATCGGTGTCAGTAAAGCCAAGCTCAAGCAAGCTTTGCCGTGGCACGTTGATGGGTTTTTTACAGTTTTTACATAAGCGCCGTGCTAGGCGCTGGGCGATAACCAAGTTCACTGACGTGGCAATGTTAAAGGAAGCCACACCCATGTTGCGTAGGCGGGTCAAGGTCTCTGGTGCTGAGTTGGTATGCAGGGTCGAAAGCACCATATGGCCGGTTTGCGCAGCCTTAATGGCAATCTCTGCCGTTTCAAGGTCACGAATCTCACCCACCATTACGATGTCAGGATCTTGACGTAAGAATGACTTTAGCGCATTGGCGAAAGTCAGCCCCACTTTAGCATTCACGTTGACCTGATTAATGCCTTCGAGGTTAATCTCGACCGGATCTTCGGCAGTGGAGATGTTCGTTGCGCCTGTGTTCAAAATGTTAATGCCGGTATAGAGTGACACCGTTTTACCAGAACCAGTCGGACCAGTAATCAGTAGCATACCTTGCGGTTTATGCAACGCTTCCAAAAACATGTCTTGTTGGTCAGGCTCATAACCAAGAGCCTCGATACCGAGCATGGCGGATGACGGGTCCAAAATACGCAATACAAGCTTTTCACCAAACAAGGTCGGTAATGAGTTGACCCGGAAATCGATGGCTTTATTTTTAGATATTTTGAGCTTAATGCGCCCATCTTGTGGTATGCGGCGTTCTGAGATGTCCATCTGTGACATCACCTTTAGCCGCGCTGCAATTTTGCTAGCGAGCTGTACTGGCGGGTTGGCCATTTTTTGCATGACACCGTCGACACGGAAGCGAACACGAAAGCTTTTTTCATACGGTTCAAAATGCAAATCTGAGGCGCCCATACGAATGGCGTCGACCAGCATTTTATTGACAAACTTTACGACAGGCGCTTCATCGATATTATCGCTAAGCTTGGTTTCACCTTCCTCTTCTTCACCGTCTTCAAAGCCAATATTTAAGTCACTGTCAGAAAAACTATCAAAACTTTGCATGGTATCGGCATACAGACTCTCGATACGTCTTTTTAGCTTATCTTCTTCGACGACGACGGTTTCAATAGAGAGGCGAGAGTTAAAGGCAATCGCATCAATGGCGTCTATACGTGTTGGATCGCTTAAAGCAACAAATAAGCGCTGCCCACGCTTAAAGAGGGGAAGGGCGTGAAACTTGCGTACAATTTTTTCATCGACCAAATCTTTTGGAATGACATCTGCACTGATTGCGTCAAGATCAAAGAGCGGATCGCCAAAAGCCTGTGACAGCATTTGTGCCAGTTGATAAGCATTGGCTAATTTATTGTCTACCAAATAAGGTACGAGCCCGATTTGCTGTTGCTGCGATTCTGTCTGCGCAGTTTTCATATGCGCTTCGCTTACGATACCTTCGCTAATCAGCTGCTGGGCTAAACCACCGTATTTATTGGCTGTGATAGACATAATGACCTCTCTTTGATATCGAATGTTTTGCTAAAACCCGCTTGCTAAGTATTTGAGTATTTGAGTATTTAAGTATTTAAGTATTGATGGTTTTCATGAGTAGCTCTTAATCATTAATTATCGTCAATGTTGGTTAAAGTCGTTTGAGATAAGTAGTTTTAAGCGGCTGTTATTTTTTAGTATTCATAGTAGTGACTGTATTTTTTTAAGCTTTATATAGGGTATGCCACTATATATAAGCCATTTTGCTTCAGCTCGCACTATACTATAGCACTTGTGAAATATTTGTTATACTGGCGCGCATATGAGCCGAATTGGCAGGAATACATGAGACAAGGTAGATGAGTATGCAAGCTTGGGTAATTGGCAATTGGAAGCAAAATCCAGCAACGAGCCACGACGTCAATGTGCTACTAGATGACTTATTAACTGCCGTTGATACCGAAGAGCAAGTGGTCAAAAATAGCTGCAGGTTAATAGTGGCACCCAGTTGTATTCACTTGGCTGCTGTCAGCGTCCGTTTAAAAGATACCTCAGTGCTGTGTGCAGCGCAAGATATTAGTGCGCATAGTGCGAACACTGGTGCGTATACGGGGGATTGTTCCGCGCAGCAAGTGGTTGATGCTGGTGCAACTTGGACGATACTTGGTCACTCTGAACGCCGTCAATACCATCAAGAGTCTCATGAGTGCTTGCTGCAAAAGCTGACTCATGCGCTGACGCAAAATTTGGGCGTGGTATTTTGTATTGGTGAGACCCAAGCACAATATGATGATAAGCAGACGTTGACAGTCATTGATACGCAGTTGTCAGTTATCAAAGACTTGCTCGCGCAACAGCCCGAGCTTACTGCCTCATTGTCTGAGCGCTTAATTATTGCCTACGAGCCAGTATGGGCGATTGGGACGGGTAAAGTGCCAACCGTGGCAGAGGTGAGCGCCACGCATCAACATATTAAGCAGACGGTTGCAGGCTTCGCTGATTCATTGGACACGGTGACCGTACTATATGGTGGTAGTGTTAATGTCGATAACGCCGATAGTTTTGCGGCAGACCCTATGATAGATGGCGCATTAGTCGGCGGCGCGTCATTAAAAGCAGAAAGTTTTTTAGCGATTGCCGAGGCCTTTAGCCGTGCTATGGCTTAATAAAATTAAATAAAACATCCATTTAACAAATATTGAATGGCCACCTTATTCAAAAAATGTCTTTATCAGTTGGCAAAAGTGGGTTTAACAGTGCCCTTGCAATCGTGTACAATGCGCCTTATTTATATAATCGATTTGGCGTCATTACACGCTAAGCGCTATTATTAACCCCTACGATTTATTTTTCGTTATCAGTCGTCATTACGCGGCAAAAGAGGCCACCATGTTTACGTTTATATTAGCCCTGCACATTATCGTGGCAATTGCCATGATTGGCTTGATTTTGATACAGCATGGCAAAGGGGCAGACGCTGGGGCTTCTTTTGGCGCTGGTTCCTCAGGTACCGTATTTGGCGCTGCTGGGACCGCAAACTTTTTGACGCGTGCGACGGCAGTGTTAACCGTGATATTTTTTATCACCAGTATGACGCTGGCTGTACATGCGCGTAAGCAGGCAGAAGATCAGTTTCGTTTAGATGCGCCCGTGTCAGCACCACAAACGCCGCGCCCGTTAACGCAAAATCCTCAGTAGTTATTTTTTTAAAACGCTATCTCTAGAAACGGTATCTTTAATAACTGTTTTTTAGTATTCATTTTTAATCATTGTCTTTTAATGAAGGCAGCGCTTGCTATTTTAAGGCGTTAGATTTACAATGCTTTTTCTGTTTTTACAGTCTGATTCTATCGATGCCTACCTTAAGCATCTATTACGATAGATTAGACAGCAAAAGTAAAGCAGTGAAAAATGCGATTGTGGTGGAATTGGTAGACACGCCATCTTGAGGGGGTGGTGGCGCAAGCTGTGGGGGTTCAAGTCCCCCCAATCGCACCAAGTTTTATGGACGCTGCATAGCGTCAGGTTGGATTTTTTGGTAGCAAACGTTTGATTTAGACTTTATTTAAAATAAACGTTGACACTTCTACAAAACCTCCCTATAATATGCGTTCTAGATTGATGCGGGGTGGAGCAGTCTGGTAGCTCGTCGGGCTCATAACCCGAAGGTCGTTGGTTCAAATCCAGCCCCCGCTACCACTTTTTATACTGATGTTTTGTACACTAAATTTGTCAGTAACGATTAGCCCACCATTATGCTTGTGGGTTTTTTTGTATCTGCTGCTCGGTGTTATCGCGGTATCTATCCTACTTATGCTAAGCTCTAAGCCTATAGAGTACGATACTATTCGTTACTGGGCGTCACTTGCTGCTACCAGCGCGATGATTCGTAAGCACACTATCTTTTATTCCTCACTCTTTTATCGATAGTACTGCTTTATGAATAATAAAAGCATTGTTTGGCTGAGCTTGATGTTTTCTATGCTCATCCTTATATAAACGCACAACGCATCTTAATAGATGTTTGTGGTTTAACATAATGACCGTGACTTATATTCATTAATAATAAATCAATATTCGTTAATAATAAATCAAAGTTGATACAGTTACGGTTTACTCAATAAGATAGATAAGTGAATAGGAAAATATAAATAGATTATGAAGCTTTCGACCAAAGTTACAGAACTGACCAAGATTATTGCCCCCGCCGTTGCTGCTTGTGATGTGGCATTATGGGGCATTGAATTTGCACCGCAAGGCAATCGCTCTTTATTACGTATTTATATTGAAGCTTTGCCAGAAGAGCAAGCCCAAGATAAGCAAGTAACCATTGAGAACTGTGCGGCAGTGAATCACCAAGTAAGCGGTATTCTTGAAGTGCATGACCCTATTGCTGGTGAGTACATTTTAGAAGTGTCATCACCTGGCTTTGACCGTGCGTTCTTCTCAGATGAGCAGATGCATGGCTATGTGGGTCAAACAGTGAGCTTGCGTTTGATACAAGCTATTGGTGAAGGCGATCAAAAACGCCGCAAAGCAACAGGTACTTTAGACAGTATCGATGAGACGTCTCTAAAGCTGACATCTGCTGATGGTGAGCAGTTCGAAATTGCTCTGAGTAATATTGATAAAGCCCACTTGATTTATGAAGATGTCTAATTGCAATATTCAATGGTAATGTAGTATTAATCAATATTTTGACCCCTAAATAGCGTATAACTGACGGTGACAATACAACGTCAATATGCCAATTATAAAATTTAAGTCAATTATAAAATGATAGGACAGGTATAGCATGAGTCGTGAAATCTTAACGGTAGTAGAAACTGTCAGTAATGAAAAGGGCTTAAATCCTGAAGATATCTTTGAAGCAATTGAAGACGCTTTAGTGGTATCGACTAAGAAAAAAGTATATACCGAGCAGCCAGAAGTGGCTGTACGGGTAGCAATCGACCGTGCAACTGGCGATTACGATACTTATCGTTACTGGACAGTGGTTGCAGATGAAGACCATGAAATGCCAGCTTGTCAGCTTGCTATCACCGATCTTGATCAGGAAGAATGGTCAATTGGTGATATTAAAGAAGAGCAAATTGAATCAATCGAATTTGGTCGTATTGCTGCTACTCAAGCCAAACAAGTCATCATCCAAAAGATTCGTGAAGCTGAGCGTGCACTAGTTGCAGACGCTTTCGAGCCGCGTGTTGGTGAGATGATGTATGGCGAAGTCAAAAAACAGACTCGTGATGGCTATATCATCGATTTAGGTGACAATGCTGAAGGTTATTTGTCACGCGATCAAATGTTACCACGCGAACAACTCCGTGCAAAATCTCGTATCAATGCCATTTTATATCATGTCAACCGCGAAAATCGCGGTGCACAGTTGCTTTTGTCACGTACCCATCCCGAAATGCTCTCAGCTTTGATGCAAAAAGAAGTGCCTGAGATTGCCGAACAAATTATTGAAATTCGTAACGTCGCTCGTTTGCCGGGTACTCGTGCTAAAATAGCGGTCAAAACCAACGATCATCGTATTGATCCGGTTGGCGCTTGTATTGGTATGCGTGGTACGCGTATCCAAGCGGTTCAGCAAGAGCTTGATGGTGAGCGTATTGATGTGGTGGTTTGGTCAGATGATCCAGCCCAATTTATCATCAGCTCTTTAGAGCCTGCGGATGTTAGTAGTATCATCCTAGATGAAGACATGCAGACCGCTGATATCATCTTTAGCACCAACGATCAGCTAGCGCGCGCCATTGGCTCACAAGGTCAAAACGTCCGTCTGGCCTCTGAGCTAACGGGTTATAAGCTCAATATGATGCTAGAAGAAGAGTATCAGCAGCGCCAACAAAACGAATCAAAAGCGTTCATCGAGTTATTTTATGAGCGCTTAGAAGTTGATAAAGATTTGGCCCAAGCGCTCGTCGATATTGGTTTTACCAGTATTGAAGAAGTGGCTTACGTACCGGTCGAAACCTTCTATGACATCGAAGGTCTCGACGACGAAGCGATCGACATGATTCAAGAACGTGCTAAAGAAGTCGTCATCGCTGATGAGCTGGTTAAACAACAGAACATGAAAGAGCCAAGTCAAGAACTGCAAGATCTTGAAGGAATGACGGTCAGTTGGGCTTATAAAATGGCACAAAAAGACATCATTACCGTTGATGACTTGGCAGAACAAGCCGTCTTCGATTTAGAAGATATCGAAGGATTAGATACCGAAACCGCAGGAAAACTCATCATGAAAGCTCGGGAATCTTGGTTCAATGAATAAGCGGTAACTGCATATCGCTGTCTTTTAGTGATATGCTATCGATAATAAAGTGCTGGTATTTATGTCGCATCATCAAATGCAACACAACCATCAGCCTTAACCCAATCATTTGTAGCCAACAACTGAATTGAACATATAGCAAATAATAGACAGTAGGTGATAATAAATGGCAGATAAGACCGTCAAAGAACTGGCAGATATGGTAGGCAAAACCGCAAGTGCTGTACAACAGCAACTGGTGGACGCTGGGCTGCCTGCTCGCGCAGAGGGTGACCTAGTCACCGAGCTTGAGCAAGAGAAGTTGGTGACGTATTTAAAGCAAAGTCATGGTCAGCAAGAAAAGCGTCGTATTAGTCTCAAGTCTAAAACAACGAGCACTGCGCGTGTGACCGGCTCTTCAGGTAAATCGAAGAGTGTCAATGTGGAAGTGCGTAAAAAGAAAGTGTTCGAGAAGCCTGATCCAGAAAAAATGGCTGAAGAATTGGCTGCGCGTGAGCAAGCGATGATCGAATCGCAAGAGCGTGCTGCTAAAGATGCTGAAGAGCGTGCGGCGACTAAGAAAAAAGCCGAAGAACGTCAAGCGGCAACCTTAGCGGCAATGCGTGCAAGCTTAGGCTCTAGCAAAAAGTCAGACGATAAGAATGACGATATTTCTACTTCAGTGGTTGTGAAGAAGGGTGGCAAGGCGACTGTAGAAGTCAAGCCGAAAGAGCAACCGAAGAAAAAAGTCGCGGCGACGAAACCAAAAGTTGAAACCGCCGCTGAGCGTAAAGCTCGCGAAGTACGCGAAAAAGAAGAAAATCGTCTACGCGAAATCGAGACAGAAACACGCCGTGTCCAAGCGGAAGAAGCGCAGAAGCGTACACTTGAGCAAATGCGTAAAATGGCTGGTAAATATACGGACCAGCCTGCTGCGGAAGTTCGTAAAGATGAGCCACTAGCCGAAGGTTTGGTCGGTGATGCACTAGAAGAATCATTCGAAAAAGAACGTCGCGAAATCAAGCGCGGTACTAGTAGTACTAGTGCCCGTGGTCGTGGTCGTCGTAAGAATCAAGACGAGCGTGAAATGAAAAACCGCAAAAACGGTTTACGTTCAACGCAAGCGTCACAGCATAAGTTTGAAAAGCCTGTCGAAAAAATCGTTTATGATGTCGAGATCAGTGAGCAAATTACCGTCGCAGATCTTGCCCAACGTATGGCAGTTAAAGCTCGTGAAGTCACTAAATTACTCATGAAAATGGGTGAAATAGCTCGTGAGTCAGATACCATTGATCAAGCGACAGCCAGTCTAATCGTTGAAGAGATGGGTCATAACCCTGTACCAGTCAGCGACACCAAGGTTGAAGACGATTTACAAGTTGCAGTCAATGAGCGCAGCAGTAACGTACAAACGCGTCCACCAGTTGTCACTATTATGGGCCACGTCGATCATGGTAAAACGTCTCTACTAGATAAAATTCGTGAGACTAAAGTTGCCACAGGTGAAGCTGGCGGTATTACTCAGCATATCGGTGCTTACCACGTTAAAACCGATCGTGGTGTGATTACTTTCTTAGATACTCCAGGTCACGCAGCCTTTAGTGCAATGCGTTCACGTGGTGCGCAAGCGACAGATATCGTCGTAATCGTTGTCGCTGCTGATGATGGTATGATGCCTCAAACAGAAGAAGCAATTGATCATGCACGCGCCGCTGGCACACCGATTATCGTTGCTATCAACAAAATGGATAAGCCAAGCGCTGATCCTGATCGTGTCCTTAATGAATTGACTGCTAAAGAAGTCGTTTCAGAAGAGTGGGGTGGTGATACACCAATGGCGCGTATCTCAGCCAAAACCGGTGATGGTATTGATGGGCTATTAGAGCTTATTAGCTTACAAGCAGAACTAATGGAGCTAGAAGCACCGTTAGATGGTGCTGCGCAAGGTGTGGTGATTGAATCAAGACTTGAAAAAGGTCGTGGTCCTGTTGTTAGTGTCCTCGTCAAAAAAGGCACACTAAAGCAAGGCGACTTGGTCTTAGCGGGCGAGTATTATGGTAAAGTCCGTGCGATGACTGATGAACATGGTCAACGTATCCAGTCAGCTGGCCCTTCTATTCCAGTAGAGATCTTAGGCTTGCCTGAAACGCCGGCTGCTGGTAGCGAATTCTTAGTCGTCACTGATGAGAAAAAAGCCCGTGAAGTCGCTGATTTCAGAACCAATCGTGAGCGTGAGCGTCAGCTTGAACGTCAGAACGCCATGCGCTTAGAAAGCATGTTCGATCAGATGGAACAAGGCGATGTGTCATTCTTGAACATCGTACTTAAGACCGATGTCCGTGGTTCGCTTGAAGCGTTACTATCGGCATTGAATGAGCTGTCTACTGATGAAGTAAAAGTCAGAGTCATTAGCTCAGGTGTCGATCCCATCTCTGAGTCTGATGTTACGCTTGCCGAATCTAGCGAAGCGGTACTGTTAGGCTTCAACGTTCGTGCAGATGCGACCGCACGCCGTAAAGCAGACGCCGCTAACATGGATATTCGTTATTATAGCGTTATCTATGGCTTGATTGACGATGTGAAAGCAGCCATGAGTGGCATGCTTGCGCCTGAACATCGCGAGAAAATCTTGGGTGTTGCTGATGTTCGTGAAGTATTCCGCTCTAGTAAGTTCGGTGCAGCTGCCGGTTGTATGGTGGTTGAAGGCACGATCTATCGCAACAAGCCTATCCGCGTATTGCGTGATGACCAAGTTATCTTTACCGGTCAATTGCAATCGTTACGTCGCTATAAAGAAGACGTCAACGAAGTACGCACTGGTATGGAATGTGGTCTAGCGGTTCGTGGCTATGATGTCGAAGCTGGTGATAAGATCGAAGTCTTTGAAATCCAAGAGTTCGAACGTACTATCTAAGCCTTCTTGTAGCATTGCATTATATGTGCTGAGCAAGTTAAGCTTAGACTACCGTAATAACGATATGCTTAGGCCTAACAGGTACATCCTGCTAGGCCTTTTTTGACAAATATCAGTTCTTCAGCTTATTCGTAAGCCAATATAGCAACCAATAAAAAAAGCTATTTTAAAAACAAGGTAATAACATGAACCAACGTTTACAACGCTTAGCGGATCAAATCCAGCGTGAGCTTGCCGTTCTTATTCGCGACGCAGTCAATGACCCACGTCTGACGGGTTTTGTCACCATCTCTAGTGTCAAGGTCAGCCCAGACTTAGGGTATGCGGACGTCTATGTCACTATCATGGAGCCAGAGCTTAATGATGCGATGACCAAAACCAACCACGAAGAAAGCATCAAGGTACTGAATAAAGCCGCCGGTTTTTTGCGTACCGAATTGAGCCATAGCCTCAAGACTCGTACCACGCCGCGTCTGCGCTTTCATTATGATGAAGTAACGGCTCGTGGCAACTATATGATGGACTTAATCAGTCAAGCGGTTATCAAAACTGAGCAGAATGAAGATGAAGTCGATAGTAAAGAAAATGATGACTCATGACAATGACTAGTCAAAAGACAACGGATAAACAAAAGGTCTCCGGCGTTATCTTAATTGATAAGCCGCAGGGTATGACCTCACAGCAAGTGGTCTCAAAAGTGAAGTATTTGCTTAAGTCTCCTATCCATGACAGCAAAAAAGCAGGTCATACGGGTACGCTTGATCCAATGGCTACCGGTCTCTTGCCTATTTGCATGGGTGAGGCCACAAAGTTTAGCCATTATCAGCTTGATGCTGACAAATCCTATCAAGCGACGATACTGTTTGGTAGTCAGACAGATACCGGTGATGCAGATGGTCAAATCGTTGCACAGGCGGCTATTCCAATATTTGATGAAGCGCTATTAAAAGACGTTGCCCAGCAGTTTTTAGGCGCTCAGCAACAAATTCCACCAATGTATTCGGCCTTAAAGAAAGACGGTAAAAAACTCTACGAATACGCCCGTGCGGGTATCGAAGTCGATAGACCACCAAGAGATATCGTGATCAAAGCAATCGAGTTAAAAGCTATTGATAATGAGCAGGTTCAATTGACGGTGACTTGTACCAAAGGTACTTACGTGCGTGTATTGGCAGAAGATATTGCCAAGGTAATGGGTACATTAGGACATTTAATCGCACTGCGCCGTACGCAGGTTGGCAAGTTTGGTATAGCTGAAGCGACTTCTTTATCAGCGTTAGAGGCGCTATCGTTAGATAAGCGGCAGGCACAAATCCTTCCGATCGATGCGTGTGTTGATATAAAGGCTGAGCTTACATTAAGCGCCGAACAGTATGCCCGTGTCCATATGGGGCAACGCTTGAATGTCTTTGAGCAGCTTACTGATAATTTGCGTGATTATATTTCAACCAGTATTAGCCATCAGCCTTCTGTGTCAGCAAGCAATGCTACCCAATTAGATAGTGAGGTTATTAATAGTGACGATGAACAGCAACCATTAGCCCATGAGATATCAGTTGATATACGCTTGCTAGATGAGCATGGGCAGTTTATTGGCTTGGGTGCTGTTAGTCTTAATGGTCGACTACAACCTAAAAAGTTAATTCAGCGTTAGAATCTTCTTTGCTAAGCTCATCATTGTTCGTACGTTTCGTATGACTGTAAGCCCATGAATCCTCCTAAAACTTACTAACAGTTTACACTAATCACATATCCTCACATTTTATTGCAGGTTTCACCTATGGTGAGACCTGTTTTTTTTGTACAGTAGATACACCAGCTAGGAAAGACTGGATCAAAAATAAACTGGAAAAACAATATAACAATAAAAAATAAGAATAAAAAGTATGTAGAAAGGACATTCTTTAATAAGAAAAAATATGTCAGAGGATGACTATTATTAATGCAAAAATCATTTATCAAATCATAATAAACAACAAAAATTATCGCGCAATAATAAATTCGATTATAAAAACTCAAATGTAAATAAACAGAAACAAGTATAGACAGAAAAGGAAATATTATGAAAACGATCGCTTTTTTACTACACAATAATTTTGAGCAAGCAGAATACGAAGACGTTAATAACCAGCTGAAAGACAAAGGTTACAAGACCCTTCTGATCACTACTAATGAAGATAAAGAAGTGCAAGCTATGCAGCAAGATGTAAATAAAGGTGATACCTTTACTGCTGATATCTTCGTAAAAGATGCAAATGTTTCCGATTATGATGCATTGGTATTACCAGGTGGTACGGTCAATGCGGATACCATTCGCGGTAATAAAGAAGCCCATGATATTATCAATGCTATCAATGATGCAGGTAAACCATTAGCTGTGATATGCCACGCTCCTTGGGCGCTTATCAACATGGGCATTGCTAAAGGCAAAACACTAACAGCCTATCATACGCTGCAAACCGATCTAGAAAATGCTGGTGCGACGTACGTCGACAAGACTGTACAAGTCGATGGCAATTTAATTACTTCGCGTAATCCAGACGATATCAGTAACTTTGTCGATGCTATCGATAAAGCATTGTCTTAAATTTTGCTTCATTTATTCAAAGATGAAAAATTAAAAATTCTCAACTATTTATAATTACAATTAAGGAAAATATTATGTCTAACTCTAACCCAAATGATGCTGAACTTGAGCAACAACGTGCTGAATCGGCAACCGCCGCTCTTAAGAGCCAAACTGAAAACAACCATACCGAAGAATCAGAAGCGGCCGCTGATCGCATCGCTGATAATTTAGAGAATGCAAAAAAAGATAAATAAAAAGGCTCTGCGTTATGTAGCGGTCTACGCTATTTAATGTAAGCATTATTTTATATAAACATTATTTCGTTGAGTCTTTACGCATTGATTCGAATATTCATAAGTTTGAATGCTAATAAGTATGAACGGTGCGGTAAAGAGTTCACTTAATGAAAATGCTAATCTAGGAGTCATTATGAGTAATTCATCAAAAAACATGGATTCACAAGAACAAGAGATTGAAAAGCTAGCAGAAGATATCAACCCTAGCGAAGATGCTAGCCCTGATAGCTTAGCAGAAGCCACTACAGCCCCTCTTGCTGATGACGAGCTAGGTGGAAATGCAAACGAAGATGACGTGAAAAAGTAAGTCATTAGACTTTTCTAACAATTTATCAGGATCTTGCAAAATTATAGCTGTTATATAAGATTTCTGAATCGATGAATTCTATCGGCATAAAACTATTATGAAAAACTGCTGCTAGTTCAGCAGTTTTTTGTTATAATTGCCGTCACATTTAATAATGCTTTTAGATTAAGCCGATTATTTAGCTCACTGCTCGAAGCAGATTAATGAGTTGAGTGAATTTTTGCTGATATCTGGCTTATTTTTAAATGGTTTTATCATACATTGGGCTTGTCGTACACTAGGTCAACTCTAGTAATGCAGGGTTGTCCTGAATGGCGCACAAGTTACTTTATTTACTATTCTATTGCTTGTAAGATGGCTTAATTTGAGTACATCTTGGAGCTTTTAGCATTGCCGGAGATATTTATGCTAACTAATACCGATCGTGAACAAATCATTTCTCAGTACCAGCGCGGCGAAAACGATACTGGTTCTCCAGAAGTTCAAGTAGCTTTGTTGAGCGCACGTATCAACGATTTGCAGAACCATTTTAAAGCGCACAAAGCTGACCATCATAGCCGTCGCGGTCTTATCCGTATGGTTAACACGCGCCGTAAATTGCTTGATTACCTAAAAGGTAAAGATCTTGGTCGTTATACCACCCTTATTAGCCAGTTAGGTCTACGTCGTTAATTTAACGACAATAGTACGAGTGGTCGCTAAAATAACAGATGCCATCTTATGGCGCTATTTCAGATTTTTTGCTAAACCGCTTGGAACTTGCTTGTTGCTATCGATAAAATAGATTTTCTCTAAAACGGTGTGGAATAGTTTCACGCCGTTTTTTTATGCTTGTTAGTATGGATGATCGCGCTCGAGTGTTTAGATGATATAACGCTACCATATTTTGCAAAAATAACCGTTAATTTAATATCTAATATAGGCCATCATTCAGGGCGATTTATAGACAATGGCTCTGTTTTGCAATTAATTGGTCAATGCCTATAAATCACTGTAAAATAATGTCTTGTGAGCTTTATAGCATTGCTACTATTCGTCACAGTAGAGCAGTAAAGAGATAGTGAATACCATATATGTATGGTTTCTACTGGGCACAAGCTTTAGCCGTATGGGCAAAAAACCGAATTTGAACAACTAAAAATATGTAATAGTACGATGTCTACTATAGACAAATGCGTAAGATAAGTAGGTGACACTATCAGCCTGAGCAATAATACTTGTAGAAAAAAGACTTGTTGATCAGTAGCTAGATAAAAAGAATTTTAATGACAGATATCAGCGTGTTTATAACGTTGATGTTATTTTCGTCAGTCAACATTAGGAAGATTATATGACAATGTTTAACACTATTAAGCGTGAATTCCAGTACGGCAACCAGCAGGTTGTTATCGAAACTGGTCGCGTAGCACGTCAAGCAAACTCTATTTTGGTTCACATGGGCGGCGTTACCGTACTAGTAGCAGCAGTGGTAAAGTCTGACCCTAAAGAAGGTCAAAACTTCTTTCCATTGACCGTGAACTATCAAGAAAAAATGTATGCTGCTGGTAAAATTCCAGGCGCTTATGGCAAACGCGAAGGTCGTGCAAGCGAAAATGAAACGTTAACGTCACGCTTGATTGATCGTCCGATTCGTCCGCTATTCCCTGAAGGTTATGTCAACGAAATTCAAATTACCGCAACGGTTATTTCATCAGATAAGACTCAATCTGCCGATATCGCAGCCCTCATTGGTGCTTCAGCCGCATTGGCGATCTCTGATGCGCCATTCAATGGCCCTGTCGCTGCGGCCCGTGTTGGCTTTATCAATGGTGAGTACGTACTAAACCCAACGCTTGAACAACTTAAAGAAAGTGACCTTGATCTAGTGGTTGCTGGTACTAAATCTGCAGTGCTAATGGTTGAATCTGAAGCGGCAGAGCTGTCTGAAGATCAGATGCTAGGCGCGGTATTATATGGTCATGAGCAACAACAAATCGTTATTGATAACATCGCCTCTATGGCGGAAGAAATCGGTACGGCTAAGCAGCAGTACGTCGCCCCTGTACGTGATGCAGCGTTAGAGAGCAGTATGAAAGAGCAGTTCGGCGAGCAAGTGGCTGATGCTTATACCATTACTGATAAGCAAGAGCGTTATACTAAACTTGATGACATTAAGCAATCCATTATCGATGCACTTGCTGGTGATGCGGAATCTGAAAATTATGCTGATACCGTTTCTGAATTAAAAGAAATCTATAACGATCTTAAATATCGTACGGTTCGTGACAATATCTTGTCAGGTAAGCCGCGTATTGATGGTCGTGACCTTGAGACCGTTCGTGCGCTTGACGTGCAAGTTGGCGTACTACCATACACGCATGGTTCAGCGCTATTTACTCGCGGTGAGACCCAAGCATTGGTTACTACGACTTTAGGTAACAGCCGTGATGTCAATATGATTGACTCATTAGCGGGCACTATCCGTGATCATTTCATGCTGCATTATAACTTCCCGCATTTCTCTGTTGGTGAAACGGGTCGTGAAGGTATTCCAAAACGTCGTGAAATTGGTCATGGTCGTCTAGCACGCCGCGGTGTACAAGCGATGCTACCGGACAGCGAACGCTTCCCGTACGTCATCCGTGTGGTATCAGAGATTACTGAATCGAACGGCTCTTCTTCTATGGCCTCTGTCTGTGGTGCCAGCTTGGCATTGATGGATGCAGGCGTACCGATTAAAGCACCAGTTGCTGGTATCGCGATGGGTCTCGTAAAAGAAGGCGAGCGTTTCGCTGTATTGTCAGATATCTTAGGTGATGAAGATCATCTTGGCGATATGGACTTTAAAGTGGCTGGTTCTAAAGACGGTATCACTGCACTGCAGATGGATATCAAAATCGAAGGGATTACTCCTGACATCATGGAGCAAGCGCTAAAGCAAGCCCATGCCGGTCGTATCCATATCCTAGACGCGATGAATAAAGTATTGCCAGAGAGCCGTACTGAAATTAACGCCCATGCCCCTAACTATGCGGTTATCGAAATCAATCCGGACAAAATCCGTGACGTCATCGGTAAAGGCGGCGCGATGATTCGTCAGCTAACTGAAGAAACTGGTGCCGTTATCGATATCGATGATGGTGGTACGATTCGTATCTTTGGTGAAAACAAAGCAGCAACCAAAGCCGCTATCGGTAAAATCGAAGCATTGACTGCTGAAGTTGAAGTCGGTAAAACTTACGAAGGTACCGTTGCTCGTATCGTTGATTTCGGTGCATTCGTAAATGTCTTGCCAAATACTGATGGCCTCGTACATATCTCACAAATCGCAGAAGAGCGCGTAGAGAATGTCTCTGACTATCTTAAAGAAGGTCAAACCGTTAAGGTACTCGTACAAGACGTGGATAACCGTGGTCGCATTAAGTTGACTATGAAAGGCGTTGAGCAGGGTTCAACCTCAACTGCTGAATAAGTATTTTTTTGGTTGATGTCGCTTAGTACAATTTTGAAAACCGCTCTGATTTATTCAGAGCGGTTTTTTTTGTGGCTAAATAATTATTAAATAGTCATTTCCATTTGTGTCAGGTTGAATATTGCTATCTCTATCCAATCTATAGTCAAAATATCTTAAAAACGCGACGGTATTGCTGATATCAGTTTTTTGTAGTCTCTGTCTGCGCAGCCACAGCGAGCAAGGAAAATGTCTATCAGCAGTGTGTGATATATCGATATTACTCTTTACTCGCTACATTTAATGACATTGCCTTTTAATAAAATCATACCTAAGCAACGGACAATAAAAAATCCAACGCCAAACGCTTATAGTAGACGTTCAACATTGGATTAATAAAATTCTAGACTAGGGCGTATCTTCAATTCAAGCGCTTGTATCTAAATGGCCTAAAAATAGCTAAATTTTGCCAAACATCGTCAAATAGCTGATTAATATCTCGATATTATTTGCGCTATTTTCCTCGTTTAACGGCAATTTATTTCATTTTTATGACCATTTTTGAAATGAGGACACGCCCTAACTGGCTAATTAGCCAGAGTAATCATTCCTGATCTAATTTATCGATCATACCTTGGTATTTCTCTTTTTTTGCAGCGATTTTTTTGCGTCTCTCTTCAGCCGTCGCGACTAGATTTTTGGCGACGTCTAAGCTCTTATCAAAGGCCGCTAATTCAAGATCTACCGCATTCAACAGTTTACCAAGCATCATAGCCGTTGCTTTTTCAGAGACATCGTGAGTCATCCCACTAGCGTCAGAGGTAAAGTCATCTTTGAGTTTTGAGGCCCATTGGTAAATACTTGCCATAGTAATGCCAGATTTATCCTCTTGGTCAGCGCCGTCTTTTTTACTAGCTTTATCTTTTTTGCTGGACTTGCCGTCTTTAACCGTTTCATCGTCTTCATTTGACTTAGACTCTTTATCAGCGCTGCTAGCCTTGTCTTTTTTGTCAGATTTCTGCTCTTTTTCAGAATCTTTATTCTTACTTGATTTCTCTGACTTGCCCTTTTTAGCAGCACTGTCCTCTGTACCTTCTTCGTAGTCATGCTCAGTGTTGTACTCTTCAAAGTCGCCGTCCTCAAATACCACGGTATCATCTTTGACCACTTCTACGCCAGTAACGGCTTTGTTGCCTGTAGAGTTTTTCTTATTTCCAGCATTACTATTTTTTGCATCATTGTTTGACATGATTTATTATCCCTATTTGTATTTTGAGTAAAAAGTATTTGTAGTAGACACTCATAAATACTAAGCCAAGGCTGTTTTTTAATCAATATACGGATATAAATCTACTGTTTAATGTCTACAGGAAAACACATGTCATGTTATAAACGCTTAAATAGTCACACTAATGTTGTAGGCGATAACGAAGAAAATACCAAATTTTATTAATAATTGCTGAGAGGATTATCAGCAATAAACTCAACCAGCAGCTCTGCTACTTTTCCCCCTTGATCTTCTTGCAAAAAATGACCAGCGTTATTAACTGTGGTATGGTTTTGACCTTTCGTTCCCGGTATCAGCTTTTGCATGATTCGATCGCCACCAGCCGTGACAGGATCAGAATCACTAAACAGCGTAATAAATGGCTTCGTCCATTGGCTGAGCTTACCCCAAGCCGCCCGATTATTCTCTGAGGCAGGATCATCTGGCGTGGTGGGGACAAGAAGCGGAAACTGTCTAGCGCCTTCTTTGTATGACTCATCAGGGAAAGGGGCGTTGTACGCATCGATAACCGCCTGCGATAGCTCGGTAGTGGTGCCGCTCTTAATGATGCCTCCGACATGAAACTGTGGGGTGTCCTGCGAGAATTGCTGCCACTGGCGAAAGCTCTCTCCGGGATTATGATCCCCAGTGGGCAACATAGTATTGCCAGCTGCTACCCGAGAAAATTTGTCCGGATTATCGGCGACTAAGCGCAGACCGATGAGGCCGCCCCAATCTTGACAAAAAAGCGTGATGTTTGTTAAGTCTAATTGATCAAGCAGCGATTGCATCCAGTCGACATGGCGCTGGTAAGTATAGTCAGTACGTGCCGCTGGCTTGTCCGAGCGTCCAAAACCAGGTAGGTCTGGAGCAATAACGCGATATCCTACGGCGGTCAATATCGGTATCATTTTGCGATAAAGATAACACCACGAAGGCTCGCCATGTAGCAACAGTATAGGCTCAGCGTCTTTTGGACCTTCATCGAGGTAATGTACGCGCAGTTCAGCGCCTTCACCATCATCAACCATGAGATAGTTCGGCGCAAAATCGTAATCGAGTAGGTTGGCAAAGTATGAATCGGGGGTTCTAAGCGTTTTCATAGGGTATCCTTATCCTGATGATAAATAATCGTGCATTTGCAAACAGCCGATGCCAATTTAGCATAGCACTGACGCCACTATCTGTTGCATATCTTTTGAGTACTATGGCGTCCTATAAACACACTCTACAAATCGCCAATTAGCTTACGATATCAATGCTCTTAGGCACATGTACGTCAATACGTAGCTTAGGTAGATCTTGTAGTTGCTGCCTCAGTAAAGGCAAGATATCGAGATACCAGTCTAATGGCAGTGAGTTTGCGACGTTGGGTTCATTGAGGGACAAGCTACCAGCTGAAAAGTTCTTAGATGAAGGTTCGTTAGATGAATTACTTATATTACTACGTAGCCGATTATCGATAAGTGGGCGAGCGAGTAGGGCAGCTCTGCGGATACCATGATAGCGAACAAGGGGGATAAGCTGGTGATGTAAGTCGATTAGAGCGTCAGTAAGCCAGCGTGTGCGTGTCGGATGATAAGGATGATCTGAGATAACAAGGTTGGCAATATAACTGGGTTGATTGCCATTACTGCTGATGCCAAGGCCAGCCTGCTCACGTGTACGCTTATGCAATAAACAGCTACCAGCACTTAAACTACCGTCACGACACGCGCGATAATAACGTTGATAGTTATCAGGGAATAACGTTTTAGCTCGAGTAAGAATAGGGTCGAGTAGTGTACCAGCAGTATTAACCGGTAAGATAAGCAGCTGGGCACTGCTATTTAAAATAGGGGCGTGCGTCAATTGTAAATTCGCCATAGTCAGCCCCTTTAAAAAAATTATGTATTCATTCTACTTTAGTCTGTCCGGCGTTTTCTGCTTCTAATTGGGCGATTTGTTGTTCAATCAGCGCAATTTGCTCTTCTTTCATCTTAGTCAGCTTTTTATTCATTGCCAGTTGCTCAGCCGCCAGTTTTTCTTGGGCAGCAAAGCGTTTGCGCTCATCTGCTAAGCGATCAATCTCTTCTTTGGCCAAGCTATCGGTTTTTGGTAAAGGGGCGTTTAAGATAGCAGCGGGCTTCGGCACTTGAATGGTCGAGTCAGTGCGCGTATCAGCATCGTCAGAATTTTGATCAATGACAGCATTTTCATTCTGTATAGCGTCATCATTATTGGCCTCACTGAGGACGTTTTCTACTGGCATAGTAGCGGACGGCTCAGGTCCTGTTTGCTCAGGGATTGACGGTGAGCTGCTATCAGTTTTACTTGTTTCAGGCACAGATTGTGCCCAAACTAAATAGCCGATAATAATAAATAGCAATACTAATATAATCGCCATCCAGATTTTACGACGTGATTTAGCGGCTTTCGCTTTTGCACGTTTGCTTAATAAAGGATGCTGTTTTTTATTTTTCATACTACGGTCAATTTATGTCAAAGATATAAGTAGTCATACTATAGCAAACTCAAAATAAAAAGCCTATCTATTGCTAGATAGGCTTAAAATACTGTTAAATGATAAAGCACTTAAAAGCTTTTAGATATGACTATTATTTGTTTGCTTAAGTTTTAAACTTTACCGTACCACTGGTACCTGTCGCCATTGCATCACGAGCGAGCTGGTCTTCCGCATGGTTTTTGGCACTAATAGCATCAGGGTCGGGGCGATGCTCTGTATGACCACACTGGGTACATTCGATATACTCGTCTGGTGCAGGCGTGACAATATTGACTTGTACCACTGCATCCAGCGCCTGACATTTCGGACAGCGAACACCCGCTAAAAAACGCCGCTTTGGACGTGACGATTGATAACGCATTTAAATCACCTCGCGATTGCTTTGAGCATTGGCGGCATCGATATTTTTAACATCGCTAAAGCCACTGTGACGCAATAAGGCATCGATGCTGGCACTGCGACCACGGAAGTTTTCAAAGTTGGTCTTGGCGGGAAAACTACCACCAACCGACAAGATACTCTCGCGGAAAGCTTTACCAGTGACAGGGTTAAAAATACCCTCTTCTTCAAACTTACTAAAAGCGTCTGCAGAGAGCAGCTCCGCCCATTTATAAGAGTAATAACCTGCCGCATAGCCTCCCGCAAAGATATGGCTAAAACCATTGGCAAAGCGGTTATAGTCAGGCGTTTGCATGATGGCAATGTGGCTACGCACGGTATTTAGTGTTGCTAAGATACCGTTATAATCAAGCGCTGGCGTCTGTGCATGAATTAATAAATCAAAAAGTGCGAACTCGATTTGACGCAAGGTTTGCATGCCGCTTTGGAAGTTCTTCGCTGCCAATAATGCTGCGAGCTTATCTTTAGGCAGCGGCTCACCAGTCTCGACATGGCTACTAATCAGCGCAATCCCTTCGGCATCCCACGCCCAGTTTTCCATAAATTGGCTCGGCAGCTCGACCGCATCCCACTCGACACCATTGACGCCAGCGACATCGCCCACTGTTACTTGGGTTAAGAGATGATGTAGCCCATGACCAAACTCATGGAACAAGGTCAGCACTTCATCATGAGTCAATAAGCTCGGTTTGCCATCGAGGGCAGGCGTGAAGTTACCGACCATAAAGCAAACCGGTAGCTGTTGATGGTCTTGCTCATCATAAGTATAACGCGACTGAAAACCACTCATCCAAGCACCACCGCGCTTACCACTGCGGGCAAATAAGTCAAAATAAAAGCCACCAAGCAAGTTATCGTCAGCATCAAACAATTGGTAGAAGCTTACATCGTCGTGCCAGCGCGATACGGATGTGCTTTCACTGTCTATCTTATCACTATTTTGCTCTTGGACTTTGATACCGTATAAACGCTCAACGATGTCAAATAAGCCGTTAATGACTTTTGGTAATGGGAAGTATGGACGTATCTCTTCTTGCGATAAACTAAATTCGCTTTGTTTTACTTTTTCAGCGATATAGGCACTGTCCCATGGCTGCAAATCATCAATACCATAATCTCGTGCATATTTTTGTAATTGTGCTAAATCCTGCTTAGCGGTTGGGGTCGCTTGCGTGGCCAAATCGCGTAAGAAGGTTTCAACTTCCGTTACGCTATCTGCCATTTTGGTCAATAGCGAAACTTCTGCATAATTATCAAAACCTAATAGCTTGGCTTTTTGCTCACGTAATTGTAGGATTTGACCCATGATATCGGCGTTATTCAGCGATGCGCCTTTGCTATCGGTGTGCTCATCAAATTCAGAGGCGCGGGTGACATAAGCGCGATACAGCGTCTCACGCAGACTGCGATCGTCCGCATGAGTCATAATGGCAAGGTAAACAGGAATATTTAAACTTGCCACATAGTAAGGCGTCGGCAAAGTATCGATATCCGCTTGGGTGAGGGCACCGCTGGCAAGTTCGCGGGTTTTATATTGCTCACCTGCATCGGCCAATAGGCCCAGCCCACTGTCTGTCAAGCCCGCCAATTGCGCTGACTCTAATGGCAATGCATAGGCTTGCGTCGCGTCTAATATATGGTCTGAAAAGGTCGCCGACAGTGTTGACAGCTCACTTTGAATAGCTGCAAATTGTTCTTGCTCAGCTTTAGGTAGCGCCACGCCTGACATCTCAAAGCTTCTAAGCGCCAACTCAATAGCACGAGCGCGTGCAGGCTCAAGCGCGGCAAAGAACACCTTGTCATTCACAATGGCTTGGTAGCGGCTAAATAATGGCTGATGCTGCCCTACACGAGTGCCATAAGCAGACAGCTTAGGCAACAGCTCATGATGAACATGGCGAATCTCATCATTGCTCATCACGCTATTAAGATGTGACAAAATGCCCCAACTGCGATCCAAAGCCAGATTGATATGATCAAAGTTCATCACATCACTCAGAGCTTGCTCAGCAGTGATATCAGCCGCATTAGTATCATTTTGCGTCGTTGCTGACAGCGTATCCAAAAAGCCATTGGCATCATCAATAGCGCTCATGACTTGGCTTTGTAGTGCACTTGAAGAAACGTTGTCAAAATCGACAAGGTGTAAATCTGGAGAAAGGGTAGTCATAAAAGTATCCGGTATGAGTAATTAATAGATAAAGAGTATCAATGGTTGTTAATGTGAGGTTGTTCTTATATAGACAGTTTTATATGGGGTGAATTTTCTGACAATATCTATTGGTTGCAAATCGACTGATTCATCTTATAAAAATTATTTTATTCTATAAATTCTATCTAAAGGGTTATCTAAATGATGGGTATTATGCCGCGAGAATACAACCCGCTTCACTCATAATACATCATCCACAATACAATCAATGTTTACTTTGCTAGTAAACCTAGCGTTTAACTACAGATATCAAATCTCACATACAATATAGATTGCTCTGCTTACAAAGTGTCATCATTTGCTTTCAAATCAGCCCTATAGCACGTGAGATTAAGTTGGTAGCATCGTAGTGGTACTTCTTTCTAAAGAAGGATAAACCAAACCCTTAGCTAGAAAAAGATAAAAGTTGGATAAGAAATTTATAAAAAGAACTTGATCAAGGAATGCTGAGGTTCTGTATTAATTATTACCGTAAAACTCATTGAATTTTGATAATTCATATAAAAGTATTTCTACTCATAAGATCAATAACTAATAATAAAACAAGGAGCAATATTTATGAAAGCGACTCTCAAAAGTTTACGCGAAACCAAGGCTAATCCTGCGGTCAGTATTTTTGTTAAAACTCACCGCGAACATCCTGATAATGACAAAGATCCTATCGCCCTTAAAAACCAGTTAAAAGTTGTCGAAGAGCGTCTCACCAAAGAGTACGATAAGCGCACAGCAACGACTATTTTGGACAACATTCACGCCAAAACTAATGAGCTAAACCATAATTATAACCTTGATACTTTAGCGATATTTGCCAGTGTTGATGACGTACAAGTAATTCGTATGCCGATTGATACGACCGAACGCGTGGTCATTTCAAACAGATTTGCTACCCGTGATTTGGTTCGCGATATGGCAAGCGCGGTACATTACTATACAGTGGTACTGACCCGTGATAGTGCCCGCTTGATTGAAGCATCTAATGATCGCGTTGTTAGAGAGCTTGATAAAGGTGATGACGTGCAAAACAATATGGAAAGCATTGCCTTTCCTATCGAGAATAACGGTCTGTATACAACCAGTGACGGTGGCTCTGACCGTTCTGCAAGTAACGAAAGCAGTCATTTAAAAGAGTTCTTTAACCAAGTGGATAAGAGCGTACAAGAGCTGTGGGGCGAGCATAAAATGCCTCTTGTCATCGTCGGTGACGCAAAAAATATCGGCTATTATAAAGAAGTATGTGACCGTCCAGAAAACATCATTGCCACGGTATCAAACGCCACCAATCTAGAAGATGGTAGCGCCCAGCATATCGTCGATTGTTTACAAGAGGCGGTAGAAGAGTACCGTACTTCATTACACCAAGCGGCCATGGGTGAAATTGATAAAGCTCGCGGTGCCAATATGTTGCAGACTGACTTACAAGAAGTCTATCGCAGCGCCTTCCAAGGAGCGGGCGAGACCCTCTATGTGCGCCGTGGTTATATACAATCTGCCAAGATTGACGAAAAAGCACAGACTTTAAGCATCGCTAATGATGCTGCTGCAGAAGGTGTCACGGATGATGCGATTGGCGAAATCATTGAGCACGTGATTCACAATGGCGGTGAGGCTGTGTTTATGCCGCAAGACATCATGGGCGAAGACCAACCGATTGCTCTGGTGACCCGTTACTAATTTTAGTCATATTGACTGCTAATGACATGTACTTATGAATTAGCCATTGGTAACGTATCGGTATAAGATGAGAGCATTGGTTCGATACGAATCAATGCTTTTTTGACTGAATGGCTATCAGGTCTTATGGTTAGTAATTTCAATCATCAAGCTGTACTCGCCTGATGTTGACTACAATTCTAAATTAAACCACTATAAATTAAACGGTGAGTAAACGCCCTTTTAAAGTTACTGTCATTTTAACGTCATCCACTTTAAACATGACTCCCATTTTTTACACGACGACTGATACATTTATGACTAATACAAGCTCTTTTGTTCTAACCAGCTATAACATTCATAAAGGCATGTCGCCTATGAATCGGCAAGTAAAAATGCAAGGTATTGCCCATGCGCTTGAGGGTATAGGCTCGGACGTTCTGTGTTTGCAAGAGGTACAAGGTCAGAATCTTAAGCGCAATATGCAATACAACGAATATCCTGATCAATCACAGCATGAATGGTTTGGCGAATATCTACAGCTGCAAAACAGTTATGGTAAAAACTCAGAATATGAAAACGGTCATCATGGTAATGCCGTGCTCAGCCGCTTTCCGTTAGATCCAAAACATAACGTCAATATTACGGTAAATAAATTGGAGCAGCGTGGGGTCTTACATTGTGAGGTGCAGCCAGTAGGTTGGGAGAGACCGGTCGTAGTATTGTGCGCGCACTTAAATTTGTTTGAGCGGGATCGTCTTAAGCAGTATGAGGCCATTGCCAATTATGTGCGCAATGAGATTGCCCCTGATCAACCGCTGATCTTAGCGGGTGACTTTAACGATTGGAAAAAACTGTCTTGTGACAAATTAGCGTCCAGTCTCGGCATGACCGAAGCTTTCAAGCATTGTCATGGCAAGCTGTCACCTACCTTTCCAGCTAAGCTACCGGTGCTCAGCTTAGATCGTATCTATGTGCGTAATTTAAGGGTTAAAGATGCATGGGTGCACACTGGCAAACCGTGGTCAACGCTGTCCGATCACTTGCCCATCAGTGCAGAGCTGGTGTTGCCATAAGCAGAGAATTCACTAAAAATAAAACAATAGCAGCATACAAGGATGATAAACCATGTCTAATACTCAAATACCAACCACTCAACATGCGGTACTCATTCGTGAGTTTGGTGAACCTGACGTTATGAACTATGAGGACGGTGTCGCCATTCCAGCTTTGGCGGATGAGCAAGTCTTGGTAAAAGTTGCCTACGCCGGCATCAATCCTGTTGACTATAAAACCCGTCAAGGTAAAGGTTGGGGCGCTGATAATATTCAAAAAGATAAGTTTGATCATGATCAGCCAGCGATTTTAGGTTTTGATGTAGCCGGCACTATCGTCAAAAGCAATAACGAGCAGTTTGCCGTTGGTGATAAAGTTGCCGCTCTGACTTTTGATGGGGGTTGCTATGCAGAGTACGTAGCAGTCGATGGCAAGTTGCTAGCCAAAGTGCCAGAGGGCGTCACATTAGAACAGGCAGGTGCACTCCCTTGTGTCGGTCAAACGGCGCTACAATTTGTTGAGTTCGCTGATATCAAAAAAGGCGAGCATGTGGTCATGAATGCGCCCGCTGGTGGGGTTGGTCAGCTGGTCATTCAGTTATTAATGGACAAGGTCGACGAGGACAATATTAACGTCACCGTCATCTGCTCAGCAGAAAAGTATACCAAGCTTGATACTTTGATAGATAAAAGCAAGCTGACCGGCTGGATTGACTATACCAAAGAAGAGGCATTTCCTGATTTGCAAGCCGATGTATTGCTAGACTTGGTCGGCGGGGATGCTGGGGTACGCGCACTCGATGTACTCAAATCTGGTGCACGCGTCAATGTGTTACCAACGATTTGGGTTGATAAGCTCGTCGATGCTGGCAGTCAAAAAAGCCTAAACGTGGCAGGTTATAAAGCCCAGCGTAGTGGGCAGGATATGGCGAGAGTGTTAGAACAATTGGCGACTGGCAAGCTTAAATTACATATTCAGCAGACCTATTCGCTCTCTGAGGTCGTTGCCGCGCATACTGAGCTACAAAAAGGCGATACCTTTGGCAAGATAGTTTTAAAAGTAGACTAATCTGGCAGCATCTGTCGAAACGTGAGACTAATGCGTCCAGTGTTGACAGTTTTAGTCTTGGTGATAGTGTGTTTCCAGTAGGTCTGAGTATCGCCATGCATAACGATAAGATGACCAGACTCAAGGTAAAGCTCGACTTTATCTTGAGTTTTTTTATGTTTAAAAACAAATTTGCGCGTGGCACCGAGCGATAAGGCAGCGATAATAGGTTGATAGCCCAATTCTTTTTCGTCATCAGCATGATAGCCCATACCGTCACTACCTGAGGGGTAATAATTCAATAGGCAAGAATTAAAATTAGCGGTAATCCCAATATTTGCTAGCTGTTGCTCAACATGTTGTTTCACGTGAAACACGGTTTCTGACCATGGAATGCTTTGACGGGCATGTCCTGAGTAATGATAGCTGCTGCTATCTCCACCCATCCAAACGATTTGGCGCGTGGTGACGTGGGTCTTACCAAACAACGTGACAATGTCAGCCTGCCAAGGCAGTTCACTCAATAATATGTCATAAAGCTCATGGCTATTATCAATGACGATACCCAAGTCATTCGCCCGACCATCATAGGGTAGTATATTGTCAGTGGGACTAGGGGTAAATAAATCAGTCATAAGCTCAAAACTTAACGATTAAAATTCTGTAAGATAACAGTGGCGCATTGTTCCGGTGCTTCTATAGGTAATAAATGTCCGTTCTCAGGCATGATGTTAAGCTGGTCAGTGGGTACAAATTTTCGCCAATTATCGCGGACTTTATCATTGATAAAGATAGTGGGCTTACCGATGATGAGTTGGTAAGGCACCGTGGTTTTTGCCAGCTTCTTTAGCGCACCGTCTATATAAGGGATACCGAAATAATTCGCTATCTCTTGCTCGGGAGTGAAGATAAATGCATAACGGCCATCGTTTTGCTGTACTAAGCTTTGCTCGGCAAAGAGGTATAAGTGCTCATCAGAGATGCGTCGATAAGCGCTTTTTTCTCGTAGGCTGTCATAAAACTCATCTATATTTGCCCAAACTTTTTGCTTAGTTAACGCGCTTTTGAAAGGTTGACGCTTAAGCTTCACGCGGCGAGGTATCAGCTTATAGAGCAGCGCCTGTGATTTGGTAAAAGTGACGGGCTCTATCAAGTACAACGCAGAGAATAGATCAGGACGTTTGGCCGCTGCCATAGCCGTCGCAGTAGCGCCCTGCGAATGACCTATGCCCACAACAGGACTATCTTGCGTTTGCTCTAAAAACTTAATAAGCAGGTCAGCATCTTGCTCACGGGTTAGTACCCGAGCTTTTGGCTTGTCATACCAATAGCCACGCATCGCCAGCGCGCTGATATCAAAACCAGCAGCCAGCTCGGTTAATAAGGGCTGATAATTACCGACCGTAAAACCATTACCGCCATAGAAATGCGCTTTGGCTCGTTTAGCATTATCATGGGTCGATTCAGCCAATGAGTGTAAATCGTAGTAACAGGCGCGTTTTTTATTTAGCGTGATACTTTTAGCAAATTGTTCCATAACACTCGTACTTCCCTGTATGACCATTTTTCAATTTTAAGTTTAGTTTTCAAGCTACAGTTTATTGTGAGATTTAAGGTGGTACCAATTTTAGCTCTCTTCTCCTAAGAAACCACCGCTTTGACGCTGCCAAAGCCCCGCATAGACGCCATCCAATGCCAGTAGCTCTTCGTGACTGCCTTGCTCAATGATTTGACCTTTATCCATGACTACCAGTCTGTCAAGCGCGGCAATCGTAGAGAGACGATGAGCAATAGCAATCACCGTTTTGCCCGTCATGATATCGTTCAAGCTTTCGGTAATGGCAAACTCAATCTCAGAGTCTAGCGCACTGGTCGCCTCATCCAAGAGTAGAATCGGCGCATTTTTTAGCATAACACGTGAGATGGCAATACGCTGGCGCTGACCGCCAGAGAGTTTGACGCCCCGTTCACCAACTTGCGTATCCAAACCCGTATTGCCTTTATCGTCATACAAATCTTTGATAAATTCCCATGCTTGTGCTTGCTTAGTGGCACGGATGATTTCTGCATCGCTGGCATCAGGGCGACCATAAGCGATGTTTTCACGAACGGTGCGATGGAGCAATGAGGTATCTTGCGTCACCATACCGATCTGTTGACGCAGAGACTCTTGAGTGACTTCATCAATCGCTTGTCCATCGATGTAGATTTTACCTTTATCAACGTCAAAGAAGCGCAATAATAAATTCACTAAGGTTGATTTACCCGCACCTGAGCGTCCAACCAAACCAATCTTTTCCCCAGGTTTGATATCTAAATGAAAGTTATCGAGCAGTTTGATTTGTGAAGAGGCAATCGCCGTTCCCGCAGTACTCACTTCATCAATACGCTCGCCTTCGTTATCACCATTTTCACTTTCATAACTGAAATCAACATGGTCAAAGACAATGTGACCATCAGTCACTTTTAGCTCAGGTGCATTTGAAACATCCACAATCGTTTGCGGTGCTGACAAAGTACGCATACCGTCTTGGGCAGTACCGATGCTTTCAAACAGGCTAGCAGTTTGCCACATAATCCACTGCGTCAACCCATTGAGTCGTAATGCCATCGCCGTTGCTGCGGCAATAGCACCGACGCCAATATCGCCTTGCTGCCATAAATAAAGACCAATCCCAGCCGTACTACTTACTAAGATGACACTGATGAGATGGGTGGATATCTCTAAATAACTGACCCAGCGCATCTGCGCATGAACCGTACCTAAAAACTGACCCATGGCGTTTTTGGCATAGCCCAGCTCACGGCGCGAATGGCTGAACAGCTTTACCGTCATGATATTGGCGTAAGCATCAGTGATACGGCCAACCATCAATGCGCGGGCATCAGCCTGTATGATAGAGGTCCGTTTAAGCTTGGGAATAAAGAAACGTAAGGTAAAGCCAACCAGTACGAACCAGATAACAAAAGGTATGAGCAATAAGCTGTCTAAATTGAATAAGATAACCCCAGTCGTAATAAAGTAGACAATGACATACATAAACATGTCAGTGACTGTCATCACCGTATCGCGTACGGCCAGCGCCGTTTGCATTACCTTGGCTGACACACGACCAGAGAATTCATCTTGATAAAACTGCATTGACTGCCCAAGCATGTGCTGATGAAAACGCCAGCGCATCTGCATCGGGAACACACCTTGAATCGACTGAAAATGAATGAACGACGATAAGGCAATCCAAAACGGGCTCAGGAGCATGACCGCTAGCATCAAAAGGAGCGTATCGCCTTTTTCAGTCCATAGTGTTTGCGGTGTATACACCCCTAACCAGTCAACAATGTTGCCAATCCATGCAAACAGCATCGCCTCATAGATACCGATACCTGCGGACAAAATCATAAAGAATAGCAGCCAGATACGTAAGCCTTTGGTACATGCCCACAAAAACTTCATCAGCCCTTCGCGAGGTGAGGGCAATGGCATAGGCGTATCAGGAAAGGCCGGTAGACGGTTTTCAAAAAATCGAAATAGAGCATTCATAGGCAAGGGAAGAGCGTCAATAGCAATACGCTAAGACAGATACCGGTAGGCATTATCTTAAACGTGTATTTGAGTGAATGGGAAATGCTGCTATTTTAACAAAACTTCGTAATCACGCCTGCATGCTAATTGTAAATTGACAATCAGTGGCTGTACTCGTTTATTACTGATTGGCTCAACTCTCATAAATACATTGCTGTATAAAAAATATTTTGTTACATTCTAGTGCTTATTTTCTATTTGGCTGTCATTCATCTCATTTTTATCTCCATTTTAAAAATGAGGACACGCCTTGGATAAATAATAAACACATAAAACTGCGACTTAAAAGGTAGACGTTCATGCTGTATTTAACCATCGCGGTACTATGCAGTGTCGCCGTTTCAGTACTCTTGAAAACATTACGTCAACGAGATATCGATATTCGCCAGACTATCGTCGCTGGTTATCCAGTGGCTTTTTTATTGACATGGTTTTTATTGAAGCCAGACATCAGCGGACTTAGTCTGTTAGGAAGCGCGTGGGGGATTATCATAGCGCTTGGCGTGCTACTGCCTGCGGTGTTTATCATTCTTGGGCGCGCGATTGCTGCGGTTGGTATGGTGGCAACCGATGCCGCTCAGCGTTTATCATTGATTATTCCTATCGTTGCTGCCTTTTTATTATTCGGTGAGGTACTGACAGGTACGCGTATATTTGGTTTGGTATTAGGCTTTTTGGCACTAGGTGCTTTGGTGTATCGTCCTCAAGCGGGCGGCATAACTAAACAAGCTCGCCAAACGCCGCTTTGGTTACTTGGCGTCTGGGCAGGCTACGGCATTATCGATATTCTATTCAAGCAAGTGGCCAAGCAAGGGTCTGCCTTTCCACTGACGTTATTTGTCAGTTTTGGGCTGGCAGGGCTGTTACTGTTTATTTATTTGCTGATCACGCGGGTGCGCTGGCAGGGCAATGCACTCATGGCAGGAGTACTGCTGGGTGCGCTGAATATGGGTAATATTTACGCTTATGTACGGGCACATCAAGTATTGTCTGAGTCACCAAGCATTGTGTTTACTGGTATGAATGTGGGTGTCATCGCAGTGGCAACTATGATAGGTGTTGGCGTATTTAAAGAGCGGCTCAATCGCATTAATATAATAGGGCTATTATTGGCGGTTGGTTGTGTGGCAGTACTGTTTTTAGCATAACCGTTTAGCCTAAATTCATCCATATCGTTGCGATTTATAAAATTGTTAACTTATCAGATATAGGCATGCCGGGCATCCTATGATAAGGTTATCTAAAAATAGCAAGACTGATATAAGCTGACAAAAAGCGCTTTGCTTTGAGACATTTGACCTCAACGAATAAAAATAGGATGCACGCCCAATGGAATACGAAAAGCAATTACAACGCATAAAAAATGGTTCAGGCTTCATCGCGGCGCTTGACCAAAGTGGAGGCAGTACGCCAAAAGCACTCGAAAATTATGGCGTGAGCAGCGACGATTATGACAATGATGACACCATGTTCGATCTCGTACATGAGATGCGAGCCCGTATCATCACTTGTGAAACCTTTGATAGCGAGCGCGTGCTTGGGGCAATTCTATTCGAAGATACCATGGAGCGTGAGGTTGAGGGTAAGTCGACGGCCAACTATCTGTGGGAAGATAAAAACATCGTACCGTTCCTTAAGGTTGATAAAGGTCTGGCTGAGCAAATGAATGGTGTGCAAGTCATGCGCCCGATACCTGATTTAGATGCACTATTGGACAAGGCCAAAAACTATCCGGTATTTGGTACTAAGATGCGCTCAGTGATTTATGAGCCCAATGTCGATGGTATCGAGCTGGTCGTACAGCAGCAGTTTGATGTGGCCAAGCAGATTCTTTCAAAAGGCTTCATGCCTATTGTCGAGCCAGAAGTGAATATTGACAGCGCTAAAAAACATGACTGTGAGCTGATACTTAAAACCAGTCTTTTGCACAATCTTGATTTTTTAGACGATGGTCATCAAGTAATGCTGAAACTGACCTTGCCAGAGAAAGAAGGCTTTTACCAAGAGCTGGTTGATCACCCAAAAGTGCTAAAAGTTGTGGCATTGTCGGGCGGTTACAGCCGTAGTGCTGCGTGTGCTAAGCTTAAGCAAAACCCAGGTATGATTGCCAGTTTCTCCCGTGCCTTTACTGAAGGGTTGAGTAAGCAGCAAAGTGATGAAGCATTTTCTGAAACGATTAATAACTCAATCGAAGAAATCTATGAGGCGTCGAAGGTTTAAAGCCTTCAACCTTTATAATTGATTTTGAATCCCAGCTGACTTTAGGTTTGCTGGGATTTTTTTAATGGCATTCACAGTAGATATTTATTAAACTTGTGTTTGTTTTCATGGTTTTTGGAGAGGTTGTGTTTCGCTTTATTACTTTAGGATTGTTTTTATTAAGTTGGAGTGTTTCTAGTCAATCTATGGAGCCTGTAGGCTATTCAGGTACTTGGGCAAGCGCTGCTTATTTTAATAATGCCATCGATGTTATATCAGAGACAGTTAATATCGATATTACAGATGATGCTAATAATGCTGGTTATACAGTGAGCTATAAGCTGTATAACAATCGTGAAGGGCTTCAATTCCCATTGGTTTTTGAAGTATTCGATGAATTTGGACAAAGTAATGAGTTCGAAATTACTGTCGATGGTCAATCAGTGCCTGTCGTAACGGTTACTGAAGATAATAACGGGCTTGAGACATCTGATTTCTATATGCCAACCAATACTGGTTTAGAGCAATTCAGAGCAGATTCAAAGTATATCAACCTGGATTTGTCGTCAGGGTTGCATACTATTACAGCTACTTATGACGTCCAGCCGCATTATTATGGCAGTGATTGGACTGGGATAAGCACTTACTCTTATTCGTTAGTGCCGATGAATGAGAGCGTCAGTGATGATAAGCAGTTTAAAGGGTCATTTATTAAGCTAAATTTCAATGGTGGTTTAGACTATATCAGTATGGATATCGATGGCACGAAGAATACTTTACCTTCTAATAACCAATGGCATTTCAACGATAATCTTGCGAAAGAGATTGATTTTATTATTCAAGCACCTCTGAATCCTGTGGCAAAAGTTTTGACGGCTGTTTCGCCATTCATAACTATAAGTTTCGCGCTATTTGTATTGGGTGGACTGCATTTACGTATGATGAAACGTAGACAGCAAGCCCAGCCCGAAACCCTTTGGACAGTCATGCTGGTGGGTGGTTTTCTAGTGCCTCTGCTTAGCCTGATAATTTATTACCTCTATCTACTGGTGACAGATATGATCATTGGTCAAGGCGCAACAGGAGAAAGTCGCGATTTGTTCTTTATATGGGTTTTGCCGTTAGGCTATATAGTAATAACACCTATTTATTTGATAATTAGTTTTGTGGTTTTTATGATGGTTAAACAGACGGTTACTAAAACAGTAAAGTAATTATAGTTGAAGGCTGTAAATAGCTTTGTGATTCGCGAACAGCTAGCTGACGAGCCATTTGAGAGAATATTAATGCGTAGGACCATTTTAGGATTGCTTTTATTAAGCCACAGTATGTTTAGCTATGCCAATATGGCGTCTCCCATTATCGACGGTACTAATGCCAGTACGGCATATTCAAGCAAAGATATCGATATATTGTCTGAAAACATAGATATCAATATTGCTGAAGGTTTTAATCAAGCTGACTATGATGTCACTTACGAAATTTATAGCGCTAAAAAAGGCGATCGAATACCTTTGGTTTTTGAGGTGTTCGATAGCATAGGTAATGATGCAGACAAAAGCTTTATAGTCGAAGTCGATGGGCAAGCGGTACCAGTACTTATCAATTATGATTATAAAAGTCATTCAAAATCATTGCCCGCTTATCATGATCCAGAAACGGATACGGCCGTACAGTTCCATAATGACGCTAAATACTTTGAGATAAACTTAAGCGAAGGCAATCATGTCATTAATGTTAAATATTCTGCCTATCCTACAGTAAACCGTAGTGATTGGACCAATCAATATATCTATAGCTATTCATTAAAACCTGCCAAAACTTGGAAAAGCTTTGGTGACCTGACCGTTACTCTAAAGATTGCTGATGAATCGAAATACTTGAAGACTAATCTTGGCGAACCTTTAAGTGGGATGATAAAAGCAGATTCGAAGTGGGTCTTTGATCATCTGCCTCAAGATGTTCTTGAGATATCTTACCGACAGCCACCAAGTTCTTTGGCTCAATGGCTGATTGATTTAGATGGAAGAGTAGTGTTTTTAGTATCAATAATGTTATTTGGTTTTATGCATTATAGATCGTTGCGTTCGAGTCACAAAAAGCACTCTAAACAAGCAAAAGCAATCCTTTGGTCGGGAGTGTTCATTGTGCCTCTCATAGCATTGATAATAGTTTTCTATAAAATTTACTTTATAGACTGGTTACTAGGCGAGCATGCCAGCAGGTATCATGGATATACAATTTTTATTATTGTCTTTGGCTATCCACTGGTTTTGCCTTTTTATTTACTCATTATGAAACTGTGCGACTCTTACTTCAAACGAGTTTTTCCACGAGACTCAAAAATAAACGTAAAAAAAGCTTAAACCTAGCGACTAGATTTAAGCTTAAGCATTAAATATTAAACAATCAAACTTCTTTATATAATTTGCGTCCTTCACTATTATATTTGTCGGTCATCTCTGCCATACCTTGGCTCACTTCCTCGGCACTGGCTTCACCAACTTGCCCGACCAGCTCAGTATCTACCTCTTTGAACAGATGACCAGCCCCAGTTAGGTCGCCGGTTTGTGGGGTTACTTTTTTATTTGCGGCAGCCTTATCTAGTCCAGCGGCATAATCTCGCACATTTTGAGTGATTTTCATCGAGCAAAATTTAGGTCCACACATCGAGCAGAAGTGGGCAGATTTGTGCGCGTCTTTTGGTAGCGTCTCGTCATGATATTCACGGGCGGTATCAGGGTCGAGCGCCAGATTAAACTGATCATCCCAGCGGAATTCAAAACGCGCTTTGGACAAGGCATTATCACGAGATTGTGCACCCGGATGGCCTTTGGCAAGGTCAGCCGCGTGCGCCGCGATTTTATAAGTGATGATACCGTCTTTAACATCTTTTTTATTAGGCAGACCTAAATGCTCTTTTGGCGTCACATAGCACAGCATTGCGGTGCCAAACCAGCCGATCATAGCAGCACCAATGGCGCTCGTGATATGGTCATAACCGGGTGCGATATCAGTAGTTAGAGGTCCTAGTGTATAAAATGGCGCGTCGGCACAAACCTCAAGCTGCAAATCCATATTTTCTTTAATACGGTTCATTGCTACGTGACCGGGACCTTCAATCATGACCTGTACGTCATGCTTCCAAGCCACTTGGGTCAACTCGCCAAGGGTACGCAGCTCACCAAATTGTGCTTCGTCGTTGGCATCTTGCAAGCAGCCCGGACGTAAGCCATCGCCTAAACTAAATGCCACATCATACTGTTTCATAATCTCGCATATATCTTCAAAATGCGTGTATAAAAAGCTCTCTTTATTATGAAACATGCACCACTGCGCCATGATAGAGCCACCACGCGAGACGATACCTGTTAGGCGGTTGGCCGTCAGCGGCACGTAGCGCAGTAGTACGCCGGCGTGAATGGTGAAGTAATCAACGCCTTGTTCGGCTTGCTCGATGAGCGTATCGCGGAATATCTCCCACGTGAGGTCTTCTGCCACGCCATCGACTTTCTCTAAGGCTTGATAAATAGGGACGGTACCAATCGGCACGGGCGAGTTACGAATCAGCCATTCGCGGGTTTCGTGAATATGATTGCCCGTAGATAAATCCATGATGTTGTCCGCGCCCCAGCGCGTCGCCCACGTCATTTTTGACACTTCTTCGTCGATAGATGAGCCGAGCGCTGAGTTGCCGATATTGGCATTAATTTTCACCAAGAAGTTACGGCCGATAATCATTGGCTCGGACTCAGGGTGATTGATGTTGTTGGGGATAATGGCGCGGCCAGCGGCTACTTCGCTGCGCACAAATTCAGGGGTAATAATAGTTGGCGTGTTGGCACCAAAGTTCTCGCCATCATGTTGGCGCATATCGGTCAGTTCGTGCTGCTTTTGCGTTTCACGAATGGCGATGTATTCCATTTCAGGCGTAATAATGCCGCGACGGGCATAGTACATTTGCGTGACGTTCTTTCCTGCTAATGCACGGCGTGGTTTGTCGATATGGGCGAATCTAAGATTGGCGGTACTGATATCGCGGGCGCGCGCCAGTCCGTAAGAGCTCGACAATCCGTTCAATTGTTCGGTATCACCGCGCTCAGCAATCCAGCCTTCGCGTAGCTTTGGTAAGCCTTTCGTCAAATCGATCTCGACATTAGGATCGGTGTAAACGCCAGAAGTGTCATAAACATAAAAAGGTGGGTTTTGTTCCCAATCGGTTTCAGGCACGCCTTGTATCGGAGTAGGGTCAAGGGTGATTTCGCGCATCGGTACTTGAATGTCAGGACGTGAGCCCTCGATATAGACTTTTCTAGAAGCGGGAAGGACACGGTGTAGGTCGCGCGCGTCTTCTTCAAAGCGGGCATCATTGGCGGTACGGTGAGCAGGGGTTTTGAGGGCATCGGCTTTTTTATCCGCTTTACTGTCAGTTGTTTGACTAGCATTGGCAGTAAGAGGGGCGTCAGTAGCTGGGATGTGGGTTTGGGCTGTTTGTAAATCTGAAGTAGTCATATGCTGTCCTAGCGTGTTGGTTTTTGAATAAAAGCAACACCGCCAGTAGCTGCGGGGATTGGCCTATATGATACGGACAAATTCAATCGTAAAACAAACCTGCTAGCGCTATCAAACCTAAACGTAGTCAGTGATCTTTAGCTGATTGATGGACGCGACTGATTATTAAAGCGCTATATCCGCATAACAATGCTAGTAGATAGTGGCGATAATAAAAAGGCATTTCTGCGCGCCCTTTGTACTTATATAACATAGGCTTGAGACTTCCCTGCGTCGGTACTAACCGCATCAGGTTCAGCGGGTGATCTCTCAGCGAATGTATCAAAAGGCTTATGAAATAAGCTCGTAATACACCGCACCCCGAGTCTGTCAGTGTTGTAAATCCCCTTCATACTAGCAAAATTCTGCGCGCGCGGCTAATGATATTTGGCTATACGTATCTCGTTTCAACTCTATATTTTATGGCTTTATAAACGCAGCTGGCTAATATCGCCCAACAACGTGACTCAAATTAATTGACTGTCAGGTCCTCAAATGAGACTTTTTTAACACGACTGAAATATTAAAAAGGTTGTCATCAAACTGTCATAAAGATTTGACAAGATAGCACGCATGTCACAAACAAACCTTTTTCATATCGTTGTCAAACTTTAGGAGCCTTACATGCGTTATTCGTTATTAGCAGTAGCCGTTAGTTGTACATTAATGCTCACGGCATGTAATAAATCAACCGACACGGCAGAGCCCACTGCTGATACTAGCAGTAGCGCTGTTACCACGGCTGAAACCACCTCTCAAACAGCCTCTTCTGCTACCACAGGTTTTAAATCTGCTGAAAATATCGCCATGAATATCACGGGTGCAGGTGCATCATTCCCGCAGCCTATCTATGCCAAATGGTCATACGACTATAACGCTGCCACTGGTGGCCAAGTCAACTATCAATCGATTGGCTCATCTGGTGGTATCAAACAAATTCAATCAAAAACCGTTGACTTTGGTGCTTCTGATGCACCGATGACGCCTGAAGAGCTTGAAGAGTCTGGCCTTATTCAGTTTCCAACCGTTATTGGTGGCGTCGTGCCAATCGTCAACATCGATGGTATAGAGCCGGGCGCATTGAAGCTAGACGGTACAACCTTAGCAGATATCTATTTGGGCAAAATCAGTAAATGGAATGACCCAGCTATCAAAGCCATGAACCCAGATCTGACTTTGCCAGATGCGGCAATCACGACGGTATTCCGCTCAGACGGTTCAGGTACGACTTTTAACTTTACGGACTATCTGGCCAAAGTCTCACCAGATTGGAAAGACACGGTTGGTGTTGATAAAACAGTCAAATGGCCGACCTCTGCGACTGGTGCAGGCGGTAAAGGTAACGAAGGGGTTTCAAGCTACGTCAACCGTATGAAAAACTCTATCGGCTATGTTGAGTATGCTTACGCTAAGCAAAACAAAATGTCACATACGGCATTGAAAAATGCAGCTGGCAACATCGTGCAACCATCAGCTGAGACCTTTGCTGCGGCAGGTGATATTGATTGGTCACAGCAAGAAGGCTTTTATAAAGTCATCACCAACTCTGAGACTGACCAAGCATGGCCTATCGCTGCTGCCACCTTTATCTTAGTCCATAAGCAACCAGAGAATCCTCAGCAAGTTGCTGGCGTGTTGAACTTCTTTGACTGGGCTTATAGCCAAGGTGATGATGATGCCATGGCACTAGACTATGTACCATTCTCTGACACGGCAGTGGCCTTGTTCAAAGCAAAATGGAACGACGTAAAAGGTAGCGATGGACAGCCTGTCTATAAACCTGCTCAGTAATTCGATAGTCATTATTTAATAACGATCGAATTACCCTTTCAAACAACTATTCTCCGGTAGTTGTTTGAAAGGTTTTATCACAGCGAATTTAATCGCAAAGCCAATGATATTTATAGCTTCTGATACTTATATCTGCTGAGTTTGTTGTGATAAAACCTGATAAACACACTCATTTTTTAATCTTATCCTATTGAATGCTGAGACACTTATGACAGACTTAAGGTCCCAACTGGCTAAACAAAAACGTTACGATGCTTTATTCGTTAACTCCACCAAAGCATTTGCCATACTGGTATTGATGTCTCTAGGTGGTATTTTAGTGTCGTTAATTGTCGGGGCTTGGCCAAGTATTCAAGAGTTTGGTCTAGGTTTTTATACCAGCAATAACTGGGATACGGTCGCCAATGAATATGGTGCACTTGCACCCATCTATGGCACCTTAGTGACCTCATTTATCGCCATTCTGATAGCCGTGCCAGTGAGCTTTGGCATTGCCATATTTTTGACCGAAATGTGTCCTGCTTTTCTAAAAAAACCACTTGGTATCGCCATTGAGTTATTGGCTGGTATCCCCTCTATCATTTATGGTATGTGGGGCTTGTTCGTCTTCGCGCCGTTTTTTGGCGATCACATCCAACCATGGTTTATTGAACACGTCGGCCCTTTACCGATTATCGGTAAACTGTTTGAAGGCGCACCGATGGGACTGGGTATGTTCACAGCGTCCTTGGTGCTTGCCATCATGATTATTCCCTTTATCGCTGCCACCATGCGCGATGTTTTTTCCGTCGTGCCAGACTTATTAAAAGAATCCGCTTATGGCATGGGTGCGACGACTTGGGAAGTCATGTTCAAGATTATTTTGCCGTATACCAAAGCTGGTGTGGTTGGTGGTGTTATTTTAGGACTGGGCCGCGCATTGGGCGAGACCATGGCGGTGACTTTCTTGATTGGTAATGCCTTTAATATCAGTCCAAGCCTGTTTACCTCTGGGGTTACGATTACCTCAGCGCTGGCCAATGAATTTGCCGAAGCCTCTAGTGAGCTACATCTGGCATCGTTGCTGCATCTGGGCTTAATATTATTTGTGATTACTTTTATAGTGTTGTCCATAGCGAAGCTTATGCTCATGCGCATGGATCATAAAGCAGGCAATCGCTAAGCCAACGTTGTATCAGCACGATAGAGATTAATGTTGTCTAAAAAGATTATCTAAAAAGGCTATCTAAAAAGATATGGGAAACGAATGTTATGCCTAACCCTGCTATCAATGCTACTAGCGCATTACCGGTAAAGACAAGCTTTGAGGCACGTTATAACAAAAGCCTTTATAACAAGCGTCGTCGTCTGAATAAGCTTGGTCTAGGCTTTGCGTTGTCGGCGATGGCGTTTGGCTTATTTTGGCTATTATGGATTTTACTGACCCTGTTCGTTGAAGGTTTTCAAGGATTGGTACAGTTGCCAGTATTTACGGCTGATACCCCACCACCGATGAGCGCAGGTGGTCTACGCAATGCCATTGTCGGCTCAATCATGTTGGCATTTTCAGGACTGTTTATCGGTGCGCCCATTGGCCTGATGACCGGTATTTATTTATCAGAATTTTCTCAAGGCAGTATGCTGGGCAAAGTCACCCGATTTTTAAATGATATTTTGCTATCAGCACCCTCGATTGTGATTGGTCTCTTTATTTATGCGCTGATGGTCAAAGGCAATAATTTTTCTGGTTGGGCAGGCGCGTTGGCGTTGGCATTAATCGTCATCCCTGTGGTCGTACGCACCACAGAAAACATGCTTAACTTAGTGCCTAATAGTATTCGTGAAGCGGCCTATGCATTGGGTACACCAAAGTGGCAACTGGTGACCAAAGTTACGATTAAAGCGGCCAAAGCGGGATTGACCACAGGCGTATTGTTAGCCTTTGCCAGAATTACCGGTGAGACTGCACCATTATTATTCACTGCGTTGAATAATCAATACTTCAGTACCGATATGGGTAAACCTATTGCTAATTTGCCCAACACCATTTATCAGTTTGCGATGAGTCCCTATGACAACTGGCATACCTTGGCATGGTCGGCGGCCTTACTGATTACCTTGTCGGTATTGATATTGAATGTTTTGGCACGGTTTATTGGCAATCGGGGTCACAGTAAATAACAGCTACCAAAAAATCAGGCCTCGTCGGTTTTTACTTAAATTTATATCAAGTCAGGTTGGATACTATTATGAATGATGTCATCAATAAAGCGCCTAAAAAAACGGCGGTTAAAAAGTCTCATATCACTGAAGACAATCTATTAACCAACCCTTTATCGACCAGTGCACAAATGGCTCAGCCAAATGTGGCAAGCTTTAATAAGCAAACCCTGCATGATATTCCGCAGAATATGCCGCCAGCAAAGCTAGAAGTTCGAGATTTAAGTTTTTATTATGGGGATTTTAAAGCCCTTAAAAACATCGACATCGATATTCCGGATAAAAAGGTGACGGCGTTTATTGGGCCTTCAGGGTGTGGTAAATCAACGCTGCTGCGTACTTTTAACCGTATGTATGATTTGTATCCGGGCATGCACGCAGAAGGCAGTATCAACCTTGATGGCAAAAATATCTTAGGTAAAGACGTCGATGTTAACCTGCTACGCGCGCAGGTCGGTATGGTCTTTCAAAAGCCAACGCCATTCCCAATGTCGATATACGATAACGTCGCCTTTGGTGTGCGACTTTATGAAAAGTTAAGCAAAGCTGAGCTGGATAATCGCGTGGAATGGGCGCTAAAAAAATCGGCATTGTGGCCAGAAGTAAAAGACAAGCTAAAAGCGTCAGGCTTGTCTTTATCAGGCGGACAGCAGCAACGACTGTGTATCGCCCGTAGTGTTGCTACCAAGCCTGAAGTGCTGTTGCTTGATGAGCCAACCTCTGCATTGGATCCTATCTCAACGGGTGCAATCGAAGACCTGATTGAAGATTTAAAAAACGACTACACCATCGCTATCGTCACGCATAACATGCAGCAAGCGGCAAGGGTATCGGACTATACGGTCTATATGTATTTGGGCGATATGATTGAGATGGGCGAGACGGATCAGATATTTACCAAACCGGCGCAAAAAGCCACAGAAGATTATATTACCGGTCGTTATGGCTAAGCGCATTGATGATTAAGGTGGGCGACGCTTAGAGTCAGCAATATTGTCGCGTTTTTAGGATATTTTAACTATAGATAAGCTGCACTAATAATAAGACGCTGATAACAAGACGCTGATAACAAGCAAACAGGATGAGTACTTATTGTGAGCAATCATTCGAAGTTTTTAGCATTGACCGAAGTATATCGGCAGCTCGGGTTTGAGCACTCAAATCATGTGCGATTTAATAGGCATACGGTGTCATCAAAACCTAGATTTCAGGGAATACGTTCTATGCAAAATGACAAGCATATCTCCAAAAGTTTTGACCAAGATCTTGATGAAGCGATTCGACTGTTTCTGCATATGGGTGACAGCGCGGCCAATCAGGTCGCCAAGGCCATCCATGCGTTGACCGATAAAAACCAGACGCTGGCACAAGAAGTGATTGATATGGATTTTGACATCAATCGCATGGAAGTCGATTTGGACGAACATATTTTATTGCTGGTTGCCAAGCGTCAGCCCGCTGCTAGTGATTTGCGTTTGGTCATGGCTATTAGCAAGGGTGTGGTCGATTTGGAGCGTATCGGTGATGAAGCAGTAAAAATTGCCCAGATGGCAATCAAAATTATCGCGCAAGGTAAGACTGAATATGGCTATGCGGAAGTGCAGCATCTGAGCAACCAAGTTCGGTTAATGGTACACAATGCGCTAGAAGCTTTTAGTCAGTCGAATGCTGAGCAAGCCTTTGAAGTCATGCGTAACGACAAAGTGGTCAATGATGAGTATCAGTCGGCCATTCGCGCCTTGATGACCTACATTATGGAAGACTCGCGCTACGTCTCAAAAGTCATGAATATCATGTGGGTACTGCGCGCGCTTGAGCGTATCGGTGATCATGCGCAAAACGTGGCAGAGCTGGTTATCAATTATATTAGCGGGCAGGATGTGCGGCATTCAGATTATGCTGAGGTCGAAAAAGCGGTGCAAGAAGCCAATGATCGCATGGCGGCTCGTCAAGCTAGTGCCACGCAAGTTGCTGATACTGATGCTGAGTCAGTAGACAAGCATAAGGATTAAACAGCTATTCAGCTTATCAGGCATTTAGTCTATCAATAAAATCTCAATAAAAAACGCGCCATATTATTTATATAGCACGTTTTTTATAGCAGAAAATCAAAAAATTAGCTTTCTGGCGTCCAACCTTGCGCGCGCTCATAATCTTCATTGTCTAAAAATTTATCACGTTGCTCGGTCAAAAACTGCTTGGCTTTAGGATCCATCATGCTTAGGTGGTTTTCGTTAATGAGCATGGTTTGATGCTCAAGCCACTCTTTCCAAGCTTTGTCAGAGACCGTTTCTTGCAGCTCTTGACCTTTTTTATTAGGAAAAGGGGGATGTGGCATCTTTGGTAATTCTTGCTGATATTTGCGGCAAAATACCGTATTGGCTTGGGGATTAAAACTCTCAGCCATAATGGACTCCTTATTAATTATCAAATGATTGAATCAAATATTGGTATCCCCCTATGATAACGGTCTTGGTAGATTTAACCAAGCCTATCAGGTGTATAGAAGGTAGCCATTCATGGTGTAATGGACATTATTCATGCTGGCGTAGGGTCTAACGCTATATACTGTCTATATTTGCAAGGAATCAAAGCCATGAATCAAAAAACTGCCCTTTTTGTCGTGATAAACACCTCAAAAAGAATGGATGCAAGCTAGGCAAACAACAGTATCAATGTCTAGCTTGCAAACGGCAGTTTTTAGGTGGCAAAAGACTCAATAACCAAACCCTTTGGACGGAATACACTCAGGGCAAACAGACCTACAAACAACTGGCTGACAAGTATAGCTGTAGTCTTAAAACCATTCAAAGACGCTTAGACACAGTCAGTATTGACTATCAAGTTAAGCGACCGAATACTGCTAGCATCATCATGGACACCACTTACTTCGGTCGTAAGTTCGGTTTAATGGTTTTTATGGACAATACCACTAAAGCCGTTCTTTACTACGCGATAGTCAGTCATGAAACCAACAGTGCCTACAAACAAGGAATTGATCATCTAGCATCGTTAGGCGTTGATATACAAAGCATCACCTGTGATGGTAGACGAGGACTGCGTACGTTATTCACCCGCACCCCTTGCCAGATGTGCCAGTTTCATCAGGTGCAAATAGTGACCCGCTACCTCACTCGTCGACCTAAGAACAGTGCCAGTATCGAGCTTAGACGACTTACTTTAGAAATAAAACTGCTTGATAAAGAGGCGTTCATACAGCGCTTAGATCACTGGTATGTGACTCATGAAGCCTATCTCAATGAACGTAGTACCAATGACGATAACAGTAGAACGTGGTACACGCATAAGCGCCTTAGAAGTGCTTATCGTAGCCTCAGAACCAATAGTGATTGGTTATTCATTTATCAAGAATATAAGCATTTAGACATACCAAATACCACCAATTCTCTTGAAGGATTATTCAGTGAGTTAAAGCGACAATTACACAGTCATCATGGTCTAAATGAGCAGCGTAAGTTGCGGTTTATTAAAGACTTTTTAGGGTTAAAGTCACTTAAATAGCATGAATTATGTCCATTAGCGACTACCTTCTACTTTTTAGCATGAATTTTGTCCATTACACCCCATTCATTTTTTTCAACCTAATAAAAAACCCGCCTAGAGAGCGGGTGTGTTTACTAGTAGGCTTATATTTTTATCAAATGTTTTATGCAAACACTTTTAAACGCGCGCGACCATTAACGACGGCTTGCTTGACCTGATTGGGTGCGGTACCACCTAAATGATCGCGAGCGGCCAATGAGCCTTCTAGCGTTAGATACTCAAAGACATCGTCACCGATGGCATCGCTAAATTGCTGTAGCTGTGCCAAAGATAAATCGCTCAAATCGACCCCTTCTTTGATCCCTAAAGCGACGGCATGACCAACCACTTCGTGAGCATCACGGAAAGCGACACCGTTACGCACCAAATAATCAGCCAAATCAGTCGCTGTCGCATAGCCTTTCATCGTAGCAGCGCGCATGTTTTCTTTATTTGGCGTGATATTTGGTAGCATATCAGCGAACGCTAATAGCGAACCCGTTAAGGTATCGACGCAATCAAAGAGCGGCTCTTTGTCTTCTTGGTTGTCTTTGTTATAGGCAAGCGGCTGACTTTTCATTAGACTTAATAGCGTCATTAACTGCCCGAAGACACGGGCGGCTTTACCGCGAACCAACTCAGGTACATCAGGGTTTTTCTTTTGCGGCATGATAGAGGAGCCGGTACAAAAGCGATCTGGAATTTGCACAAAGTTAAATTGCGCGGACATCCAAAGAATAATCTCTTCGCTCATGCGTGACATGTGCATCATTAGAATAGAAGCTGCTGAGGTGAACTCAATGGCAAAATCTCGGTCCGAAACCGCATCGAGTGAGTTTTGACAAATACCTTCAAAACCTAGCAGTTTGGCCGTAATCGTACGGTCGATGGGGAAGGTCGTACCCGCAAGGGCGGCGCTACCGAGCGGCATTTGATTGATACGGCGACGCGCGTCAACGAGGCGTTCGGTATCGCGGTATAACATCTCAAACCAAGCCATTACGTGATGACCAAAGCTGACGGGCTGCGCGGTTTGCAAATGGGTAAAGCCTGGCATGATAGTATCAGTATGCTGCTCAGCCAAATCTAGCAAGCCGCTTTGTAAACGTACCAATAGAGCGATGATATTGTCGGTCTCTTCACGTAGCCACAGGCGGATATCGGTGGCAACCTGATCGTTACGGCTACGACCTGTATGTAGCTTTTTGCCTACCGCACCGACGATATCTGTCAGGCGTGATTCAACGTTCATATGCACGTCTTCAAGCGCAATCGACCAGTTAAACTCACCGGCTTCAATCTCACGTAGTACTTGTTGTAGACCGTCAATAATAGTCGCAACGTCCTCGGCGCTCAAGATATCGCACTCTTTAAGCATGGTGGCATGCGCAATCGAGCCTTGAATATCATGACGGGCAAAACGTTGGTCAAAACCAACCGAAGCGGTGAAGGCGGCAACGAAGCTATCAGTCGCTTCACTAAAGCGTCCGCCCCACATCTGTTGGCCTTGGCTGTTTTGTGGCGCTGCGTTTGTTATAGGGGCATCTGTGCTAAAATCAGTGGCAGATGAATTTTTATTTGAATCGGGATTACTAGGATTTGAAGAATTGGCGTTCATATCGGTCTAAGACAAGTCAAGAGAATAAGAGCTCAAGTATAGCAAATGATGAGGTTGCCTTACTAGCTGCGCGCTTAGAGTTTTTTATTCCCAAGCTCATGGATGTCATGAGACCTTGGCAATGGCTGCTGGCAATCTTTTTTTGGTCGCTATTTGTGGCGATTGTTGATCGTCATAGCGTACCGAGTGGAACCCAGTTTATTATCAAGTTTATAGCAAGGTTTTTTCAAAACTCGTTTGCACTTATATCTTCATTTTATTTAATTGATTATTTACGCCCCGTTTTTAAGCGCCTGTCCATAAGGACAGTTAGTATCTATGTTTTACTAATTTTAACGACCACTACAGCCGTCACTATCACGTTAGTCTTGCTGATTATGATGAACTTTGGCTGGTTTAATCAAAGTTTTGATTTTCTTATTTCAGCTGTTTTACTTTATACGCTGATTACAGCAGGTTTTACCATTGCGGCGTTGCTGTTCTTTTTACATCGCTATCGTGAGTTGAATGCGCTCAAGCAATCGTTTGAATATAAATTGACAGCGCAAAACGATGTGATTAAAGCGCGCCTTGCCCCGCATTTTTTCTTTAATACCATTAATACTTTGGTGTCCCTTATCGAGTCTAACCCATCACGAGCCGCCGACTTATTACAGCACGTGTCAGCATTATTTCGTGCCAGTTTTGAAGGCGCACGCGAGATTAGCTTTGAAGAAGAAATCGCCCTTTGTGAGCATTATCTTGCCATTGAGTCTATCCGCTTAGCAGATAAGCTGATCATGAGTTGGCAGCTTCCCGATGAGGATGTGATGTATGATATGGTCATCACCGCGTTGACGCTACAGAGTGTGATTGAAAAAATGCTGCTGAATGTGGTTGAGATGACGACAGAGACTATTTATATGGATATCGAGGTAGCGTGGCAACAACACCGCGTGACCATCACAATCCATGTGCAGCTGCCCCAAAAAACCTTGATGATTAATTACGATTTGCGCCAGCATATGAATTTTTATATTCAAGCTGAGCGCTTACGGGCTTATTTTGGCGAAAGTGCGGACATTCAAAGTACGGTGACCAGTAAACAAATTGTCACTGTTATTGACTATCCTCTGCAAGACGTCAGTTTATAATACTTTTCTGGTTTTATTCCTATCGGTAACTGACCGTGGCATATTTATTGCAGAATTTATTATACTACTATCGTCGTTGGTTTTAGATGATGGCGATAAAAGTTTAGGAATAAATGCTATTATGTTATTGATACTATTAAAAAATCTACTAAGTATGCCGTAAGAGAGGAGTTTCCATGCGGATTGTAGTTTGTGATGATGAGCCATTGGCACGTGAGCGTTTGGTTAGGATTGTGCAGGAGTCGGGTCATCAAGTGGTTGCGCAAGCAAAGACAGGCGCAGAGGCCATTGTTGCGGTAAAAACTCAACAGCCAGACATCATTTTACTAGACATTCGCATGCCTGAAATGGACGGTGTACGCTGTGCGCAAGAGCTGTCCAAGCTGGAGCATCCACCAGCGATTATTTTTGTCACCGCTTACGATCATTACGCGATTGCGGCGTTGAAAGCCAATGCGATTGGTTACTTATTAAAACCGGCTAACAAAGATGAATTGTTAGAAGCCCTTAATAAGGCCAAAAATCTAAATGCGGCTCAGTTAAATGAAATCCGTAAGCTCGAAGATCCAACGGCGCGTCCTGTGCGTGAACATATCGCGGCGCGTACCCATCGCGGTGTCGAGTTGATTAAGCTCAAAGATATTTATTATTTTACCGCGGATCAAAAGTACGTCAAAGTTCGCCATAAAGACGGTATTGTATTGATTGACGAAACCTTAAAAGAGCTTGAGCAAGAGTTTGAAGACCGACTCTTTCGGGTACACCGCAACGCTATCATCAATCTCATTTTTTTGGACTTTTTAGAGACCTTGGATGCCGGACAGTATCAGATACGCTTTAAAGGTATCGATGAGACGCTAGCGGTTAGTCGCCGTCACCTACCAGCGTTACGTGACAAAATCCAAAGTATGTAACAGACCGTTGCGATAGCGAAATAATCAGCCCATATCATCAAACCCTTATTTATGCTTAAATAGGGGTATTTTTTTGCGTCAGCAGTCATGACATATGGTTTTTATCACCTATTTGATAGGGTGGATTTGCGTGAGGGTTTAGCATCCATTTGGCGTCCATTTGGCATTGACAGCGCATTATCGTACCGAACTTATTGAGGCCCTTTATGAGCAATCCGCAGCAACCTGCTTTGACTACCTTAAATATCGCCACGCGTCAGAGCCCATTGGCGTTATGGCAAGCTGAGCATATTCGTGATCGCCTGTTAGAGATGTATCCTAGCTTGACCATTAATTTGCTAAAAATTGTCACTAAAGGTGACAAAATTTTGGATACACCCTTGGCTAAAATCGGTGGTAAAGGCTTGTTTGTCAAAGAGCTTGAGCAGGCATTGTATGCTAAACAAGCGGATATCGCCGTGCATTCACTAAAAGACGTACCCATGCAGTTACCAGAAGGCTTGACGCTCGGTGTTTATTGCAAACGCGCCTCGCCCACGGATGCCTTTGTCTCCAATACTTATAATAGTATTGATGAGTTGCCACAAGGCGCGGTAGTCGGCACGTCAAGCTTGCGTCGTCAGTGTCAAATCAAAGCCTACCGCCCCGATCTGCAAATCAAAACCTTGCGCGGCAACGTTGGTACCCGTTTGGGTAAGCTGGATGCGGGCGAGTATGATGCGATTATCCTAGCGACCAGTGGGCTACAGCGCATTGAGCTGGATGAGCGTATCCGCGGTGAGCTTGATATCGATGCTTGCTTGCCAGCAGTTGGACAAGGCGCTTTAGCGATTGAATGCCGTGAGGGTGATGCTGAAGTACTAAAACTACTCGCGCCGCTTAATGACGACAAAGCCCGTATTCGCCTTATCGCTGAGCGCGCGCTAAACCGTCATTTAGAAGGTGGTTGCCAAGTGCCAATTGCGGCTTATGCTGTTTTACAAATGGCTGATGAAACCGCCGCCAACAACGATGACAATGGTAATAATGGCAACAATGATAACGGCAATGTATTGTGGCTACGTGGTCGTGTGGGTCAGGCTGATGGTAGTGAGCTGCTAAAAGCGGACAAACGATTAACATTAAGCGGCACACAAGATGAGCAAGAAGCGCAAGCCAATCAGCTCGGTATCGATGTCGCCGATCTGTTGCTCGCTGATGGTGCTGGTGCTATCTTATCAGCGATTTATCATCCTGAATAATACCTCAGTGCTAGTGCTTAAACAGTAAATAAGTACGGCGACTGGCTTGGGCATATAGTGGTAATCGCTTATACGCCCTTTGATTACGCTAACTTTAATTTCATCAGCATTTTGTCATTGTCATTGTGATTATCATGGTAGGTTTATGTCTTACTCAACATCGCAGTCTACTGATTCCAATCGGTCCACTGAGAATTTATCAGCGCCGCAACAAGTGGTCATCAATACGCGCCCGATAGAGCGTGCAGCGCCACTGACCCAGTGTCTACAAGCGGCAGGACTGTCGGTCATTGAGATGCCGATGTTGACATTACAAGCGCGTGCCACGACCGATAAAGACAGACAAATGATGCGGCAGTGGCTGGCAGGTGATTATCAAGCATTGGTTATTGTTAGTCCGACCGCTGCGGCCTCTGGGTTAGCCATGTGGCAAGCACTTGAGGTTGAGCGTCAAAAACCAAATAAGACTACTGAGCTGGTAGAGTCCGCATTGATGGCGTTAGAAACGCCAAGTCATTTGATTGCGGTTGGTGATGCGACTGCTGCTGTCCTCAATAATGCCCAGCTACCCGTGGCCAGTTATCAAGTACGACAGCCTAGCATTGCCAATAATGAAGGTATGCTAGCGATGCCTGAGATAGAAAGTCTACAAGCAGGCGATAAGCTATTGATATGGCGCGGGCTTGGCGGACGTCGTCTGCTAGTCGATACCTTACAGGCGCGCGGTGTGCATATCGATAGTATTGCTTGGTACGAGCGCATCATGCCAGAGGATGCGCAGAGCCAGTATGAGCAATGGTTGCAGGATTTTTATGCACAAAATGCTTTGCAAGCTAATGCCACTGTAGATAGAGTAAAGCCAATTGTCGTGATCAGTAGTGGCACGGCTTTTGAGCATTGGGCCAGTATTGTTGAAGCCGCGGTAGTTAAGGTTTTAGACGAGAAGAATTTAGAAGCAATTGCAAATCAAAGCAAGACCGATAACGCGGCGCTTAAATTATCAGACTTCGCTTATGTCGTATTGGGCGAACGTTTGGCAAACATGGTCGCACAACAGCAGCTGAGCTATTGGCGTGTGGAAGATTTGGCACCAGAAACTATTCTGGCAGCCATTAACTCTAAAACTTTATAAACATATAACTGTGCTAATTGATGACATGCCTTAGTGCTTGATACATTTTTTCGCTCGCTTTAAACATGGTTAACCTTACCAATAACGGTACTGTCTTATGTCAACGAATTCTGAATCATTATCTAGGGATCCTTCTGCTATCCAGCAGCGCCGCCAAGCAAACACCTTGTTGTTGCGTCTGCAATGGTTGGTGATATTGCTACTTATCGCGGCGTTATTAGGCCTATATATTAGCCATCAACGTTTTCAACACAGCGTCAATGAGCGCTTACAAAGCAATGAGCAGGTGATCAGTCGTCTAAATGAGATGGATGATCGCATATTCGCCATGAGTCAGCAGACCTTACCAGAGCCGAGCGTGGCAGCCAGTAACCAAGCTCAGAACCAGCTGGATTTACTGCGTATCCAAATACAGGCAGCCAATAGATTACTGGCTGACAATAACGATAGCGCAGCGATAGACTTACTACGGGGTCTGCACTGGCAATTAGCCCAAAGCAGCAATGAGATTGCCCCGGCGTTGAGCGTCGTCATTAAGCAAAGCTTGCTCAAAGATATCGAACGCCTGCAAGCCCAAAGTGCACAACCAAGCCCATGGCAAATCCAAAATCTAGCGATTCAGAATATTCAAGATTTTTTGCACAGTCATGAGCGGGCAGCGAACAGCAATAGTAATGGCACTAACAATAATAATGGCAATGAGAGCACTCAAAAAAATACTCAGCAAAGTAGAGCAGTAGGCAATAATAATCTTACCTTGAACCGCCGCCAATTAACCATTCATGAAGTTATCATGACATTGAATTTAGCGAGTCAAGCCAGCAATATGCGTGAACAGGATCAGCTTATCAGCTATCTGACGCAAGCTCGTAAGCAATTAAAAACCTTAGTACCACCATCTTCTATGACTGCTAGCAAACAACCTGCGCAATCAGCAGCAAAAAGTATGACGAGCGCTACTAAAAATACAAACGATTTGGCCAAGAATTTAGAAACAATGAAAGCGCCAAGCGACATTGCAGAAGTGATTAATTGGCTCGATCAACTTATTGCCAACGCACCGAAACCAACGCCACTATTGACCACGCAAATTCTAGAAAAACCGCCACGTTAATGTCAATGAGCAAATCTTGTTTAAAATAGTCGTCTATATCAATATTGAAAGATAAGGTTAAAACATGGATAAGAAAAATAAGACAGCCAATCGTGCCGTTGATGTATCAAGCGCTAGCCGCCCTGAGGAATTGGCACATTATCCTATTATTCATCATCAGCCGATTCACTGGGGCGAGATGGATGCGTTTAACCACTTAAACAATGTCGTCTATTATCGTTATGCTGAGTCAGCGCGTATTGCGTATTTGCAGACGTTAGGGATGTTTGATGGCAGTATGGTGACAGTCCTCGCTCAGTCTAGCTGTCAGTATTTACGACCAGTCGTATATCCTGACACTTTATTATTGGGCGTACGCTGTCAACGCTTGGGCACAACCAGTATTGTTATAGAATATAGTTATTATAGCGCTTCGCAGCAAGCGCTGGTCGCTACTGCTGAGGCAGTCGTGGTGCGCTTAGAGAGTGATGGCAAAACTAAGTTGCCTTGGACAACCGAGGAGCGCAAGCGACTGCTCGCATTAGAAACAGCAGTCGGACACACGCCTAAATTTTAAAAATTAACAGCTAATAAATAAAAAAGGCACGCTAACGGTAAAGTAGCGTGCCTTTTTATGTATGACTAATATTGAATCATCCAGCCAATCAAATCCTAAACTTGCTTTGGCGCATGCACAAAATCAACCACGTTCAGATCAAAGCCTGAAAGGGCATAAAACTTCATTGGTGAGGACAATAGGCGCATATCACGCACGCCTAAATGGCGCAAAATCTGTGCGCCAACCCCGATACTACGATAAGGCTGTTGGGTAATGGTAGATAGCGACTCATTATCAGCGGCTTTATCCAAGGCATCGCCCAAATCAATCGGTTGATGACTGCCAATCCAAACCAACACGCCGCGATCTGAGGCACTGATTTCTTCTAACGCCGACTGTACGCTCCAGCCACTACGGCCTGTGGTATCATTTTTAGCAGCAAATAAATCACGCAAAGGGTGGAAGCCGTGTACACGTACCGTACTAACGCCTTCGCTCACATCACCTTTTACCAAGGCTAAATGCGTTTCATCCGCCCCAAATTCGCGGAAGCGATGTAGGGTAAAGGTGCCGTGTTCAGTCTCAAAGGGACGCGACTCAATCTCTTCTACCGTTTGCTCATTGGCAATGCGGTAGTTGATAAGATCAGCGATGGTGCCCATTTTGATGCCGTGCTCTTTTGCAAATATCTCGAGATCATCACGGCGTGCCATTGTACCATCAGCATTGATGATCTCTACAATCACTGCTGCGGGCTCAAGACCTGCCAATCGTGCTAAGTCGCACCCTGCTTCGGTATGTCCGGCACGGTGCAATACGCCGCCGTTTTGTGCCATGATCGGGAAGATATGCCCAGGTTGTACGATGTCTTCAGGTTTTGCTGCAGATGAGACCGCTGCTTGAATAGTGCGCGCGCGATCGGCCGCAGAGATACCCGTGGTGACACCTTCAGCTGCTTCAATTGACACGGTAAAGTTGGTGCTAAATTTTGCCTCATTGCGATCTGACATCAGCGGTAGTGCCAACTGTTGGCAACGTGCTTGTGATAAAGTCAAACAAACCAAACCACGAGCATGGGTAATCATAAAGTTAATATCTTCAGGGCGCACATGGGTCGCTGCCATGATGATATCACCTTCGTTTTCGCGGTCTTCATCATCCATCAAAATAACCATTTTTCCGGCACGAATGTCTTCGATAATCTCAGGAATCGTATCTAAACTCATAGGAAGTCTCAATATTTTATTATGTATAAATCAGTGTGATGTGGGATATAAATGTTTATCCGGCTATTGTAGCAGTAGATAGCACCACGCGCTGCTGTGCTAAGGTAAAACCTGCCTTAGTTGGCGCAATATGCTATAAAAATGACCTACTCAATTGGCTGGTGTATATCGTTATGAGGTCATTTTAACGCTTTTCACCCCAGCATGCTGCATCATCTTGACAATCTGTCCATTAATAGCTTAAAAATAGTGATAAGTAATATCAATGATGCAGGCAGATAATCTTTATTGGTCATTACTCGCCGCTTGGCTTTTTAGCCAATCCATAAACTGCTTGCTGTGTTGTTCACGCTGATTGTCCGCAAACTCATAAAAGCTTGTCCCGATTAAATTGTCTGGCAAATATGACTGCGGATAATAGTGGTTGGGATAATCGTGCGGGTAGATGTAATCTTGACCATAGCCTTGATTACGCATCAGCTTGGTCACGCCATTACGTAGATGTAGCGGCACAGGAGATGCATCCTTTTCTGCCAACGCCATTGCAGCATTGATGGCTTTATACGTGCTATTGCTTTTGGCACTGGTCGCCAGATAAACCACCACTTGTCCTAAGATAATACGTGCTTCTGGCATACCAATCGACTGTACACTACGTAATGCTGCATCGGCGAGGAGTAAGGCATTCGGATTGGCATTGCCGATATCTTCACTGGCCAAAATCACTAAGCGCCGCGCAATAAAGTCAGCGGGCTCACCGCCAACGAGCATCCGCGCCATCCAGTACAAAGCCGCATCAGGATCGGAGCCACGGACGGATTTGATCATGGCAGATATAATGTCGTAATGCTGCTCGCCATCCTTGTCATATCGTACTAAGGCGGTTTGCGCCACTCGGCTAACCAGTTCGTCATCAATGATAACTGGCGACTGTTTGCTATCTGCCGTTTGAATCGCCAGCTCTAATACATTCAGCGCTTTTCTGGCATCACCATGTGCCAATTGACTGATGGTATTTTGTGCTTGCAGGTCGATAGTCAAATTTTGCAGAATGTTGTCTTCTTGCATGGCTCGTTGTAAGACCGCACTGATTTGTTCAGGCGTTAGTGGCTCTAGACGATAAACTTGGCAACGAGATAGCAGCGCATTATTGACACTAAAAGAGGGGTTCTCGGTGGTCGCGCCAATCAAAGTAATATCACCAGATTCTACCGCGCCCAGTAGCGCATCTTGTTGGGCTTTGTTAAAACGATGAATCTCGTCGATAAAAACCACTGGCGATTCAAAGTTTAAAGAATCTTTGGTATCTAGCACTTCACGCAGTTGTTTGACGCCAGTATTCAAGGCTGATAGCGCATGAAAAGGCCTGCCAACCGCGTCAGCCAACAGCATCGCAATCGTGGTTTTACCAATGCCAGCTTCGCCATGCAAGATAATGGACGGCAGGTGTCCTTGCTCCACCAAGCGTCTCAATGGCGCACCCTCTGCTAATAAATGTTCTTGACCAATGATAGCATCAAGAGTCGTGGGGCGCATACGCTGAGCAAGTGGGGTATCGGCATGAAAGTTAGGCGGCATAGGACTCTCTATTATAGGGTCGGCTGTTACAGGGTCTGATAATGATTATTTCATCAAAACGACTATTGATTGAATTGAAGACACACCCTAGACATTGGTAGTAAAAATAAGCTAATTTATACAGACAGTACTTCATTTTTATACAAACAGCTCTTTATTACTATTATGGTTGAGCTGCTAGGCTAACGCAGATTGGCGTTAAGAAAAACTGGCTAAGTGTACAGCTTATGTCCTAGACAATTGGTTTTTAATGCTTGGTTTTTAATGTCTGTATCCCTATTAAGGGCTCAGCACCATTCGCTAGCATAAGGCAATCCATTGATGATGTCTCAGCAGACTTTCAAACAGTTTTTACGGACAAAATTTTCCAAAAAACAATCACGCAAGCTGACTGCTGGTGAAATTGTGCTGGCTCGTTCAGTGTTCGGTAGCAATATTAAACTTGATGATGTTCATCTTAAAACGGCGCTTTGGGTACTAAAAAACTATGCGGTTAGTCCCAATGGCAACATTTACTTTCATCCTGCAGATTGGATAGCAGATTTTAGCCATGCCTCTATTGGTAAGCAAAGTTGGCTGATACACGAGCTAACCCATGTTTGGCAGCTACAACAGGGCCTCAAGGTGGTACGCGGTGCGCTTATCAATCGCCGCTATGATTATGTATTAGAAACAGGCAAGTCCTTTTTTAACTATGGTATCGAGCAACAGGCGCGCATGGTACAGGATTATTTTGTACGTCAGCAGCTTGGGAAAGACTGTCACGATTTAGAAGCCTGTATTCCATTTTTGACCAGACACTCTGTGGACAATACTAAAAAATAGATAGCTCATTCAGCGGTTAAGCTCTATATTGTGATAAATAGCTATTTTTCTGAATACCCAATATTATAAATAGCGATGATGATAAAGCAGGCTAAATACTACAAACACCAGTATGGCTGCGCAAAAACCGAACGCATTAGCACTATACTGAAGCCATACACTGAAACAATGCACTGAAGCCATGAAATGTCGCGACAATCTGAGCTTTTAATAGGTTAGCTTCTAACGTTAGCTTTTAACAAAGGATATGTACTCTGATGTTTAAATTTTTGTCAGCTGAGTCTGATATCGATTCGCACAACGATAGTATCAACCAAGGTCGCCTTTGTCTGCGCTCATCGTCAATGTTGCTGGCGGCGACAATGACAGGGCTGCTATTCTTGACGGGCTGTCAGCAAAAGCCAGCAGAAGAGCCTGTGATAGATTATGACCAAACCACTGAAAAAACAAGCGTAGAAGACAGCGAGCCTATGCCGCAAAGTGATTCAGCTGCTGCCCGCATAGAGCAGTTCCAGCCCTTGTACGTCGCTCAAGCGCAAGGGTTGCAGCAGCGCTTGCAAGCAGAGTATGAGTCATTACAAGCTGCTGATGCGTCAGGTGGCGATGCTTTATTGCTTGAAGGAGCGCCTGACACTACGGCTAATGATGATGGCAATCTTGGCAATCAAGTGACTGCTAGTAATACACCCGATGATAGCGGCTTGCCAGCTACAGAGGCAAGCGACAATAATGTGTCTGAGCAAGCATCAGTACCAGCCGCTACCGAGAGCGATGTTACGGATGCTGACATTAACACCAGTACTGAGGTTGGTGAGCGCGATTTGACCGTGCTTAAGCGTATCAGTCTTGAGCCACGTAAGCCGGTGATGTTGTCGGAAGCACAGATAATAGAAAGCTATCAGCAAGCGATGGAAGCACTATATCAACCGGTAACGACACCACTTAGTGCTGAAGATATCAATACCTTAATTAATATAGCAACCTTGACCCCGCAACTGTTCGAGCATGCAGAAATCGCTGGCAGAGTCAGTGCAAAAAGCCCAGCGCTGGCGCGTTTGATAATTCAACATCAAGTCTGGGAGCAGATAGAAGCTCAGCAAGTGTTAGATATGCAGCAGATGAAAATCAATCAGCAGCAAGAGTTTGAAACACTGATGACTAAGTTCAATGAAACCATTAAAGACTACGATGAGCAAATTGCCAAATATGAGCAGACGTTAAAAGAGTTTCAGTAAAGTGTGATTTGTCATCACGTTATTAAATTTAGACCATAAAAAATCCCGCTACGAGAGCGGGATTTTTTATGTTGCTGATAAGGGCTTACTATTTGCGATCTTCAACTTTAACAAAATCGCGTTTTGTCTCACCAGTATATAACTGACGCGGGCGACCGATTTTGAACGGTGCACTGTGCATCTCTAACCAATGGCTGATCCAACCAGAGGTACGGGCTAGAGAGAAGATAACCGTAAACATTGACGTTGGGATACCAATGGCTTTTAGAATGATGCCAGAGTAAAAATCAACGTTTGGATACAAGTTACGCTCGATGAAGAACGGGTCTTCTAAAGCGATTTTCTCAAGTGCCATAGCAAGCTCAAGCTTAGGATCGTTGATACCAAGCGCGGCTAATACTTCATCACAAGTCTCTTTCATGACTTGTGCGCGTGGGTCAAAGTTTTTGTAGACGCGATGACCAAAGCCCATAAGCTTCACTTCACGGCTCTTCACTTTTTCCATGAATTCAGGCACGTTTTCTACGCTACCGATTTCATCTAGCATCTCAAGAACGGCTTCGTTCGCACCGCCATGCGATGGGCCCCAAAGAGCCGCGATACCAGCCGCGATACAAGCGTAAGGATTGGCGCCAGTAGAGCCTGCCAAACGAACGGTAGACGTCGATGCATTTTGCTCATGGTCAGCGTGTAAAGTAAAGATTTTGTCCATAGCTTTAGCGATGACTGGGTTTACTTTATAGTCAACGTCAGCAGGGGTGGCAAACATCATATATAAGAAGTTTTCTGCATAGCTAAAGTCATTGCGTGGATACATGAACGGTTCGCCTTGTGAGTATTTATAACTCATCGCAGCAAGCGTTGGCATTTTAGCAATCAGACGGATAGCAGTGATTTCGCGATGATCTTCATTGCTGACATCTAGGTTTTCATGATAGAACGCTGATAAGGCACCAACGACACCAACCATAATGGCCATTGGATGCGCGTCACGGCGGAAGCCTTCAAAGAATTTGCGTAATTGATCATGAACGCCTGCATGCTTACGGATTTTTTCAAAGAAGTCCGCTTTTTGCTCGGCGTTAGGTAACTCGCCATGAACGAGGGCATAGGCCACTTCTAAATATTCAGCATTGTTTGCTAATTGATCGATAGGGTAGCCGCGATGTAATAATTCACCTTTACCACCATCAATGAAAGTGATTTTTGATTCGACAGGTGCGGTTACTTTAAAACCAGGGTCATAAGACCAAAAGCCTGACTCTTGCAAAGCTGCAACGTCGATAACTGGACGCCCTAAAGTACCTTTAATAATTGGAAGTTCGTATTCTTTACCATCTACGGTTAGTTTGGCGGTAGTGTCAGCCATAAATTCCTCTCCATTGGTTGTAACTTGTTAGAATAAAAATATACCGACGCACAGCCTCGCGCCATTAGTAGTCAAACGGTCAAAATGTTTTAACCCATTTAATATGCAGGCTATATTAGCAGCAATTCTCTCTGATTTGAAAAAACTTTTAGCAGCAATGGCACCAACTGGTGTGGTTTCATAGTATTTATCTACTGTAATTTTTGTATCAAAATATGTCTGCTTGGTTATTTTACTTAAAAAATGCCTTTTTATGGCATTAAGCCAAATCCCATTATTCACATAATATTAGTGTCAATTTGCCAAAATATAGCTATTAGCATTTTGGTTATTTATGCTAAAAACAGAGTGCGTATGAGTAGTAGGCGAACAGAATAGGTCAACAAATTCGTTAGGCTGAGATGTCGGAGGGGATTTAGTATTGCACAAATCCGCTTGTTTGTTAAATAAGCCTTCTAATTTCATTACTTTAGGGATAAATTTGTAATTGTCGCCCAGTCATTTTATAATTAGCGTTACTTAACTGGCACTCGCTCTGTGCGAATTGATAAGTGGTCGTGATATAGTATCGCTTAAAGCTGATTCTATCTGTATTTGGCGATGACCAAATGGTGACTGTTTAGACCAAAACCCTAGGTGATGGTCTCATGGATCTTGTTAACTGTCCTATTCTTAAGTAATTAGTAAATAATTAGCCTGTTTTAGTGAATGCACTTATGGTTCATAGTGATATAGAAACGACAGTCGTATTTTTCTGTATCAAAAGTATCAGTAAAAATAGAATAGTTAATCGATCTAATGAATGTTTATCTTTACTTGTTGGCTAGTGGATGGGCTGTCGTCAAGAGCTTATCAGTTTGATGAGTCCTGCTAAACCGTTTATCAAAACCTTTTATCATACGATCCTTTCTTCATATTTAGCACAAACTAAACGAAGTCAGCTAGCTCTTCCTTACTTTATTCGTCTCGTGTGTTGCTCAATGCCTAATTGACGCCATTAATGTCAAGCGTTGCTAGCAGATACAGGAGTATAACCGCAAAAAGGATGCCCGCTGTGAAAAGCAACCGACCTATTGATCTGCCTTTAAGCCAAGTGATTAGCGTTAATCGCTCACCGATCGCAATTGCCTCAATCTTGCATCGTATCACTGGTATTATCTTATTTTTACTGATTCCTGTCATGCTGTGGTTACTACAGAACTCATTGGCCTCGCCTGAGAGTTTTGAGACCGTGTTTGACAACGTACTCGTGCGCTTTTTGGCATGGATATTCGTGGCCGCGATTGCTTATCACTTTGTGATGGGTATCAAGCACTTATTCGCTGATATGGGCATGAACGAAGAACTAAAATCTGGCCGCACTGCCTCTATGGTCAGTTTTGTGATTGCAGCGATTCTAATTGTCGCGTCATTTGTATGGGTGATGTTCTAATGATAAAAAATAATTCAGGAGTCAAAAGCGCGACTGGTCTCACCGGATCAGGCTCACGTGATTGGATTGTTCAGCGCATTAGTGCTGTCGTCTTAGCCGTTTATAGTGTGGTACTTCTAGGCTTTTTCTTAACGCATGGCGATGTGACCTTTGTTGAATGGTCACAGTTTATGATGAGCTTGCCGATGCGCTTATTTAGCTTGGTGGCTATCCTTGCGCTAGCAGGTCATGCTTGGGTGGGAATGTGGACCGTCTTTACGGATTATATTACCACGGGCAAATTAGGCTCAAGCGCAGCAGGTCTACGTCTGGTGTTGCAGACACTTATGATCATTGCCATTTTAGTATTCTTATTTTGGGGTATTATGATTTTTTGGGGTAATGGCTTCGCTGTCGTTGCTGTCTAAAGACTCAATATCTAAGCCTTATTTATCGGTAGGTTTTATCAATAACGCTATCAATAATTCAGGTTTTACAAACGAAGCTAGATTCTACAAAATAAGCTAGGCTTTAAAAATAAGGATGGACTGCTTGGTCAGTTTTATAGACGGTTAAAGTCTTTAAGAGCAGTCTTTCAGTAGCCATATAATAGTCACGAGTTTCAATTGTTTTTGGCTGAGACAGTCGCTTATATGAGGGTGAATATAAGTCAACTTTGCCAGACACGACGATGACTATGCACATTTTAGTAAGTGGTTTGAGGTGGTTTACCTCGTCAATTTTAAGTGGTTTGCTTGATTAGACAGAATAGACGTTCAATCAGCCAACTACCGTGACGTAATAAGTAACCCTTGTATTTACTTCGCAAGCATTAACAGGCATTAGGAAAACCGTAATGGCAACTAGACAAGATAATACCATTAGTAATATTAAGACCCTAAACTACGATGCCGTCATCGTTGGTGGTGGTGGCTCAGGTATGCGTGCGTCACTACATTTGGCCGAAGCGGGCATGAATGTGGCGGTCATTACCAAAGTATTCCCGACCCGTTCGCACACGGTTGCCGCTCAAGGTGGTATCGGTGCAAGTTTGGGTAACATGAGCAATGACAACTGGCACTTTCACTTTTATGACACCGTTAAAGGGTCAGATTGGTTGGGTGACCAAGACGCTATCGAATATATGTGCCGTGAAGCGCCAAAAGTGGTGTATGAGCTTGAGCACATGGGCATGCCGTTTGACCGTAATGAGGATGGCACGATTTATCAGCGCCCATTCGGTGGTCATACTTCTAACTATGGTGAAAAAGCTGTACAACGTGCTTGTGCTGCGGCTGACCGTACGGGTCACGCACTATTGCATACCCTTTATCAAAAAAACTTAGAGCAAGGTACTCAATTCTTTATTGAGTGGATTGCCCTTGATTTAATCAAAGATGAAGCCGGTAATATCAACGGTGTGGTCGCGCTTGAGCAAGAAACAGGGACGGTTGCGGTATTCCAGTCACCAATTACTGTTTTGGCAACTGGCGGCGCTGGTCGTATCTTTGAAGCCTCTACCAACGCTTATATCAATACTGGTGACGGTATCGGTATGGCAGTTCGTGCTGGCGTGCCACTTCAGGATATGGAATTCTGGCAGTTCCACCCAACGGGTGTGGCTGGTGCGGGCGTTCTATTGACGGAAGGTTGCCGCGGTGAAGGTGCTATCTTGCGTAATAAAGATGGTGAAGCCTTTATGGAGCGTTATGCGCCAACCGTAAAAGACTTGGCACCACGTGATTTGGTTTCGCGCTCTATGGATCAAGAAATCAAAGAAGGCCGTGGTTGTGGTCCGAATGCAGACTATATCGTTATGGATATGACGCATTTGGGTGTTGAAACCATCATGAAGCGTTTGCCATCAGTCTTTGAGATCGGTAAAAACTTTGCGAACGTCGATATCACCAAAGAGCCTATCCCTGTTATTCCAACCATTCACTATATGATGGGCGGTATTCCGACGACGATTCATGGTCAAGTTATCACGCCGGATTTAGATGCGGAGACGGATGAAGACGGCCTATATACCAAAGGCAATGTCGTTAAAGGTCTATATGCTATTGGCGAATGTGCTTGTGTCAGTGTCCATGGTGCCAACCGTTTAGGAACCAATTCACTGCTCGATTTGTTGGTATTCGGTCGGGCAGCAGGTAAGCATATCGTTGATGAATTCCATCATGCCGATCACAACTACAAGCCGCTTGATCCACGCGTTCTTGATTTTACCGTGAAGCGTTTAGACAAGTTACAACAGTCTACTGAAGGCTATAATGCTCAAGACGTTGCAGACGAGATTCGTGCCGTGATGCAAAAGCATGCTAGCGTATTCCGTACCCAAGCCATGATGGACGAAGGTGTTGAGAAAATCTTAGCGCTGGGTGACAAAATTGACCAAATCCATTTAGCTGATAAATCACAAGTGTTCAACACCGCTCGTATTGAAGCATTTGAAGTCGCAAACCTTTACGAAGTGGCTAAAGCAACCATGATCTCAGCGGCTAACCGTCACGAAAGTCGCGGTGCCCACAGTGTGTCAGATTATGACCGCCCAGAAGATGATGACTATGCACCAAACGGTCGTAACGATCATGACTGGATGAAGCATACACTTTGGTACTCTGAAGGCAATCGCATTGTTTATAAGCCTGTTCGTAAAGTACCGCTGACTGTTGACTATATCGAGCCAAAAGTTCGCGTCTATTAAGTCTAGACTGCGCGGCTTTTATATCTGTTATATAAAAGCCGCGCAAACGTTCTATCCCTTATTAATTTATTAAAAAGGTGACCGCCAGCTACATGCTCATGCCAGCGCTGTAATAAAGAGAGACCCTCTAGCGCTGACATGCGGCAACCTTTGTATGCCCGCCATCACCTACGTGTGGAGTTTAGCATTATGAGCCGAGGTACTCGCACCATCGAAATCTATCGCTACGATCCTGACTTGGACGCAGCGCCGCGCATGCAAACTTATACGATTGAGCTACTAGACTCAGATCGTATGTTGCTTGACGTGTTATTACGCCTAAAAAAGGAAGATGAAACCATCACCTTCCGTCGCTCTTGCCGTGAAGGCATTTGTGGCTCTGACGGCATGAATATTAATGGTAAAAACGGTTTAGCCTGTTTGTTAAACATGAACACGCTACCCGAAAAAATTACTATTCGTCCGTTACCAGGTTTGCCTGTTGTGCGTGATTTGGTTGTCGATATGAACCAATTCTACGAGCAGTACGAAAAAGTACACCCGTACTTAATTAATGATCAGCCTGCACCGCCAACGGAGCGTTTACAGTCACCTGAACAACGTGAAAAGCTAAACGGTTTGTATGAATGTATCCTATGTGCGTGCTGCTCAACCAGCTGCCCATCATTCTGGTGGAATCCTGATAAGTTCTTAGGCCCATCAGCACTATTACACGCTTATCGCTTTGTTGCTGATAGCCGTGATGGTGATACGCAAGCACGTTTGGCACGTTTGGACGATCCATTCAGCCTATTCCGCTGCCGTGGTATCATGAACTGTGTTTCAGTTTGTCCAAAAGGCTTAAACCCTACCAAGGCAATCGGTCATCTACGTAACATGCTGATTGATCAAGCAGGTTAAACGGGTTCATTGTTGCATGGTTGTATGCACACATCATCACGAAACACCGTCTCATTATTAGGCGGTGTTTTTTATTGAACAAATTTGCATAGTGATAGAATGTGTCGTGATCGAATGCAAGCGAGGTTTTTCTGATTGCTATCTAACTTGCTATTTAAGAAGACAGCCATCATATATTTTAAAGGACGATACGAGGCGCGAAAAAACGTTGCTTCTTACCGTTGTAAGACCAAAAAATATTATAGATAGTAGAGTTTTTCATCAAAAAAGCAGGAAATAACTGGTCAAAAGTAAGGCAGTATTAACAATACGTTGGTGGTATGTAAGGAGATGAGTTATATGAGCAAACTCTCTATATAATTACCAATAGAAATGTACGAAGTGGGAGGTTTATAATAGATATTCATTATGTAAATACCTACTATTGAGCAAACAAACTATGTCATGCGGGGTACGCATGCTAAGCTATACAGCAATGTATGTTTGTCAAAAAAGACGGTAAATATCTCTCATACAAAAACATTTCAGCGAAAATAGCCAGTTTATAGGCTAGCTGAACGATAGGATGTTTACCAAAGATATTACCATTAATGAATTGGTTATAGCTGATAGCAGTATATATAAATTAATGTTGTGAAACGAGTCTGATAAGAAAACCGGACGTTCACAAATAATTTGATTGAATGACTATTATCTGAGATAAGTATTGTAGTAGCACTCGTTGTCGTTGCTTGATATATGTTTTATCAATAGTGATAACGGCTTCTTTCTATAGCACAAATAACATTTAATACGAATAGAGCTTTTATATACTAAATATTAGCCATCGCCATTCTTACTTAATGGTGAATTTTAAGAGTCAAAATACCGAACGTACAATGAACGACACAATAATAAGCACGATTCCATTCATTTATCTATCAAATAGACGATTATTATGAATAGTATAACTAAAGAAGCTGCAGACGTAGAACATACTGAACTGGCTGCTGATAATGCCAATTATATCGAAGCACTTTATGAGCAGTACTTAACTGACCCTACGAGTGTTGATACCGATTGGCAAGCGTATTTTGCCCAGTATCAGTCGCCAAATGATGCTCAGCATAACGCCATCAAAGATCAGTTTTTATTGCTTGCTCGCAATCAGACGGCCAACAAGATTACCCCCACAACCACAACGACTAGCAATGCTGCTGACTGTGCTGACCCTAAGCAAATGGGCGTACAGCAGCTGATTTCTGCTTATCGTCGCCGTGGTCATCGCCGTGCAAAATTAGATCCGTTGGATCTACATCCGCGCGCTGAAGTCGAAGATTTGACCCTTGAGTACCACAATCTCTCAGAAGCTGATTTAGACACCATTTATCCTACCAACGATTTGAATATCGGTAAGGACGAAGCACCGTTACGAGAAATTATCGAAATTATGGAGCGTGTTTATTGCCGCTACATTGGTGTCGAATATATGCACGTCACCACCAGTACCGAAAAGCGCTGGATGGAACAATATCTAGAGACCAACTTAGGTCATATCGAGTTTGACAAAGAAAAGCGTTTGTCTATTCTTGAACGTTTGACGGCAGCCGAAGGCCTAGAAAAATATCTAGCGCGTAAGTATACAGGTGTTAAGCGTTTTGGTTTAGAAGGCGGTGAAAGCTTTATTCCTGCCGTTAACGAAATTATACAGCGTGCTGGTGGCTATGGTACCAAAGAGATGGTTATTGGTATGGCGCATCGTGGACGCCTGAACTTACTCGTAAATATCTTAGGTAAAAACCCCGCTGATTTGTTTGACGAATTCGATGGCAAAGTACAGCCAGAAAAAGGCTCAGGCGACGTTAAGTATCATAATGGTTATTCATCTAACGTGATGACGCCAGGTGGCGAAGCGCATTTAGCATTGGCCTTTAACCCATCGCATCTTGAGATTGTGGCACCCGTATTACAAGGCTCAGTCCGTGCTCGTCAAGTGCGTCGCAACGACCAAGCTCGCCATGAAGGTAAAGATGGCAATTCAGTACTGCCAATCGTTATCCACGGTGATGCAGCATTTGCCGGTCAAGGTGTGGTGCAAGAGACCTTCCAGATGTCACAAACCCGTGCTTATACCACGGGCGGTACGGTACATATCGTCATTAATAACCAAGTCGGCTTTACGACCAGTCGTCAAGAAGATCTACGTTCGACAGAATACTGTACTGATGTGGCGAAAATGGTACATGCGCCCATTCTACATGTGAATGGTGATGACCCTGAGTCTGTCGTATTTGCCGCTCAATTAGCCTTAGATTACCGTCATGAGTTTGATAAAGACATTATCATTGATCTGTTCTGCTATCGTCGTAATGGCCACAATGAAGCGGACGAGCCGTCAGCGACTCAGCCATTGATGTATGCAGTCATCAAACAGCTACCAACGACCCGCACTCTCTATGCCCAGCAGTTAATTGAAGCGGGTATTATTAGTGAAGAAGAAGCGAAAAGTTACGAAGATTCTTACCGCGAATCGTTAGATCGTGGCGATTATGTGGTGAATTCTTTGGTCAGTGATCCTGATGAAGCGCTTTTTGTCGATTGGAAACCCTATCTAGGTCATGACCTCGTCGATGACTGGGACACCAGTGTCGATATCGAAACTCTTAAAGGCTACGGTCGCCGTATGGCTGAAATGCCTGAAGGCTACAAGTTACAGCGCCAAGTTCAAAAGATGGTCGATCAGCGTCTAGCGATGCAGACTGGCGAAGAGCCGCTGAACTGGGGCGCCGCTGAAACGTTGGCTTATGCCTCACTGGTTGATAATGATGGTGTATTAGTACGCATTACTGGCGAAGATGTCGGCCGTGGTACTTTCTCGCATCGTCATAGTGAGATTTATAACGTCAATGACGGTAGCATGTATGTGCCACTTGCGCATATGAGTGAAAAACAAGCGCGTTTTGCCACTTATAACTCACTATTATCAGAAGAAGCAGTATTGGCCTTTGAGTATGGCTATGCCACGACTGTACCAAACGCATTGATCGTTTGGGAAGCGCAGTTTGGTGACTTCGTCAACGGTGCGCAAGTAGTGATTGACCAGTTCATCTCAAGTGGCGAGACCAAATGGCAGCGTGTTTGTGGTCTAACCATGCTGTTACCGCATGGCTATGAAGGTCAAGGCCCAGAGCATTCATCTGCCCGTCTTGAGCGCTTCTTACAGTTATGTGCCGAAGACAACATGCAAGTGATTACGCCAACGACGCCGGCACAGATTTATCATGCGCTACGTCGTCAAGCCATACGTCCAATCCGTAAACCATTGATCGTCATGTCACCGAAGAGCTTGCTACGTCATAAGCTTGCCACGTCAAATCTAGAAGAGTTGGCCGTTGGTAAGTTTGAGACGGTTATCTCAGAGATGGATGATCACAATGCAGATAAAGTAACTCGTATGGTGCTATGTGGCGGCAAGGTTTATTATGATTTGTTAGAGCAGCGCCGTGCATTGGGTCTAGAGCATGTGGCTATTGTACGTATTGAGCAGCTTTATCCGTTGCCAGAAGAGCGTTTGATTGCTGAGATTGAAAAATATAGCAATCTACAAGAGATCGTTTGGACGCAAGAAGAGCCGTTGAACCAAGGCGCTTGGTATTATTTGGCACCGCATATGTTTCGTATTGTCGTACCGCATCCAACCAAGGCAAAAGTCATGGAGCCGGTAGCACGCCCTCCTAGTGCCGCACCTGCGACGGGCTCACCCAAATTACATGCTCAGCAGCAACAAGCATTGATCGCCGGTGGTCTTGGCATCAGTGTCGATGAGTTGTCAAAGTAATAGCTTATATCAGTAACAGTTTATAAAAGACACATGAATCAGGCGATGACAGTCAGTACCTAGCAATACCGTATGAGTAACGCGATTGAAAACGGTATTGACTGCCCATCACGACTTAATAATAAATATGAATATCCAAATCTAAGGAGTATATCGATGGCTGATATTAAAGCCCCCGTTTTTCCAGAATCGGTTGCCGATGGCACAATCGTTGAATGGCATGTCACTGAAGGTCAACAAGTTAATCGTGATGACCTATTGGCTGAAATTGAAACCGATAAAGTTGTCCTCGAAGTCGTAGCGCCTGATGATGGTGTGGTGACTAAAATCGTTAAGCAAGTTGACGACACTGTGTTATCTGATGAGTTAATTGCAGAGTTCGAAGCGGGTGCAAGCGGTAGTGCAGATGCCGGTTCTAGCTCAAATGACGCTCCAGCTGTCAACCCAAATCAGCCAGCTGCGCCAGTACAAGCCAAGCAAAGTACTGACGGCGGTGAGCCAGTACAAGCGACTGACAAAAAAGATGAAGCTGACCATAAAGATCAAAGCCCAGCAGTGCGTAAAGCGGCAAAAGAAAGCGGCGTAGATCCTAAAAACGTCGAAGGTAGTGGTCGCGGCGGTCGTGTGACCAAAACTGACATGTCAAATCCAACGCTTAAAGCAGACAGCTCTATCAAGTCTGATAGTGGTCGTCCAGTTGCTGAATCGACGGGTGAGCGTACTGAAAAACGTGTTCCGATGACGCGTCTACGTAAGCGTGTGGCTGAGCGTCTATTATCAGCGACGCAAGAGACTGCAATGCTGACGACGTTTAACGAAGTCAACATGAAGCCATTGATGGACATGCGTACCAAATATAAAGACCAATTCGAAAAACGTCATGGTGTGCGTCTAGGCTTTATGTCATTGTTTGTCAAAGCAGCGACTGAGGCTCTTAAACGCTACCCAGCAGTGAACGCGTCACTAGACGGTGATGATATTGTTTATCATGGTTTCTATGATATCGGTGTTGCGGTATCGTCTGATCGTGGTCTAGTGGTTCCAGTACTACGTGATACCGATCGCATGAGCATGGCAGATGTCGAAGCCAAAATCCGTGAGCTTGGCGGTAAAGCACAAGAAGGTAAGCTTGGTTTGGACGAGATGACTGGTGGTACATTCACCATCTCTAACGGTGGTGTCTTTGGCTCATTGATGTCAACGCCTATCTTGAACCCACCACAAACTGCTATCTTGGGTATGCATGCTATTAATGATCGCCCGATGGCGGTTAATGGTGAGGTTAAAATCCTACCAATGATGTATCTCGCGTTATCTTATGACCATCGTATGATTGATGGTAAAGAAGCGGTACAGTTCTTAGTTACCTTAAAAGATTTGGTCGAAGACCCAACCATGCTGCTATTAGACCTGTAAGCTTCTAAGCTTGTATTGGCAACCGCCGATACAAGCTTTTTAACTTTGGTGTAAGTGATTATTATTTGTCGATAAATAAATAAAGGGTTTCACTCAAATAACGTATTAGTTATAGAGTGAGGTCTTCATCAGTTTATCAAAAATACAATCAATCACTTAAATCCTAAATAAAACTAGAAAGAAATTAAAAATAGGAACGTACTATGAAAGATAATTATGATCTAGTCGTTATCGGCGGCGGTCCTGGTGGTTACGAAGCAGCGATTCGTGCAGGGCAGCTTGGTATGAGCGTTGCTTGTATCGAAAAACGTGTTTATAAAGGTGAGCCTGCTCTTGGCGGTACTTGCTTAAACGTTGGTTGTATCCCATCAAAAGCCCTACTTGATAGTTCGCATCGTTATGAAGCGACCAAGCATGATCTTGAAGAACATGGTATTAGCACTGGCGACGTCGCTATCGATATCGAGCAAATGATTGCTCGCAAAGAAGGTATCGTTAAGCAATTGACTGGCGGTGTGGCAGCGTTATTAAAAGGTAACGGCGTTGACTGGCTACAAGGCTGGGGCACATTGGTTGATGGCAAAGGCGCTGATAAGCAAGTTAAGTTTGTCGCTTTAGAAGACGAAGCAGAAAGCACTATTACCGCTAAAAACGTGATTCTAGCGGCCGGCTCAGTACCTATTGATATCCCAGTTGCCAAAACTGACGGTGATCGTATCGTTGACTCTACTGGTGCCCTTGATTTTACCTCAGTTCCTAAGCGTCTAGGCGTTATCGGTGCTGGCGTTATCGGTCTTGAGCTCGGTTCTGTATGGCGTCGTTTAGGTAGCGAAGTTGTTGTTTATGAAGCGCTTCCAAGTTTCTTAGCAGCCGCTGACAAAGACATCGCAAAAGAAGCAGGCAAAATGCTGAAGAAGCAGGGTCTTGATATCCGTGTTGATACCAAAGTCACCAATGCTGAAGTGAAGGGCGATCAAGTCGTCGTTACTAGCGAAAATAAAGGCGAGTCATCTGAAGAGAGCTTTGACAAGCTCATCGTTTGTGTTGGTCGCCGTGCATACTCTGAAAAACTGCTTGGCGAAGACAGCGGTATTACCTTGACTGAACGCGGTTTGATCGATGTCGATGACCAGTGCAAAACCAATCTTGATGGCGTTTATGCTATTGGTGATTTAGTCCGTGGTCCAATGCTTGCGCATAAAGCAATGGAAGAGGGCATGATGGCCGTGGAGCGTATTCACGGTGAAAAAGCTCAGGTTAATTATGACACGATTATCAATGTTATCTATACCCATCCAGAAATCGCATGGGTTGGTTTGACCGAGCAAGAAGCGACTGAAGCGGGTTATGAAGTTAAGACCGGTTCATTCAACCTAGCGGCTAATGGTCGTGCCCTTGCGCAAAGCGAAGCACAAGGCTCTATTAAAGTCGTCGCTGATGCTAAAACAGACCGTCTATTAGGTATGCACGCTATCTCAGCTGGCGCCGGTGATATCGTCCATCAGGGTATGATTGCGATGGAATTCGTCTCTAGTATCGAAGATTTACAGTTGATGACGTTTGCGCATCCAACGATTTCAGAAGCGGTACATGAAGCGGCTCTATCTGCAGATGGCCGTGCTATTCACGCGATTCAGCGTAAAAAACGTAAGTAGTTTTGATAGCGTTCAATAGTGTTTACAGCGCTTTTAGAAGTTTAAGTAACAAGCTATAGCCTGAACGCAGTACCGTTTTTATTATTTGCGGTGTCAGCGTTGGGGTTACAAGTGCCGCAGCAGAAAATCGCTGCTGTGTACTTGTTTTCACTTTTTATTAATTGTAAAAAATAAAGGATACAATCAATGAATTTACATGAGTATCAAGCAAAAGAGCTATTAAAAAGCTACGGACTGCCCATTCAAGAAGGCATCATCGCTTATAACGGCGAAGAAGCTGCAGCTGCTTTTGATAAAACACCAACTGACATTGCGGTTATCAAAGCGCAAGTACACGCTGGTGGTCGCGGTAAAGCGGGTGGTGTTAAGCTGGTTAAAACTCGTGAAGAAGCTAAGCAAGTTACGGAAGAGCTTATCGGTACTAACCTAGTCACGTACCAAACGGATGCTAATGGTCAGCCAGTGAACTTCGTATTGGTTGCAGAAGATATGTACCCAGTACAAACTGAGCTATATCTTGGTGCTGTTGTCGATCGTGCTACTCGTCGCGTGACTTTCATGGCATCAACCGAAGGTGGTGTTGATATTGAAGAAGTGGCTAACAATACGCCAGAAAAAATCTTCAAAGTAAATGTTGATCCTTTAGTTGGCCTAATGCCTTTCCAAGCGCGCGACGTCGCGTTCAAGCTAGGTTTAGAAGGCAAGCAAATCAATCAATTCGTTAAATTGATGACCGGTGCTTATCAAGCGTTTATCGAAAACGACTTTGCTTTAATGGAAATCAATCCATTAGCAGTACGTGAAAACGGCGAAATCGTTTGTGTTGATGGCAAAATCGGTATTGACTCAAACGCACTATATCGTCTGCCTAAAATTGCAGCATTACAAGACAAGTCACAAGAAAATGAGCGTGAACTTAAAGCAGCTGAATTTGACCTAAACTATGTTGCTCTAGAAGGTAATATTGGTTGTATGGTTAACGGCGCTGGTCTTGCAATGGCAACCATGGACATCATCAAATTGTATGGCGGCAAGCCTGCTAACTTCTTGGACGTTGGCGGCGGTGCAACCAAAGATCGCGTTGTTGAAGCGTTCAAAATCATTCTAGAAGACAGCAGTGTTGAAGGTGTTCTAATCAACATCTTTGGCGGTATCGTACGTTGTGACATGATTGCAGAAGCGATTATCGCTGCCGTTAAAGAAGTCGACGTAAAAGTACCGGTCGTTGTACGCCTAGAAGGTAACAACGCTGAATTGGGCTTACAGATCTTAGAAGAATCTGGTCTGAAGCTAACGTCAGCCCAAGGCCTAGCCGATGCTGCACAAAAAATTGTCGATGCTGTTCAAGCATAAACCTATCAATTTAGGTGCTTAAACATAGTAGTCAAAGCGTGATAGTAGTTTTTAGTCAACGAGACGTGGTTAGCATTTAACGACACCTAAACGGCAAACTGCTATTGCAAGACAACCGAATAAGGAAAACATAATGAGTGTATTAATTGATAAAGATACCAAAGTATTGGTACAAGGCTTCACTGGTAAAAATGGTACGTTCCATTCTGAACAAGCGATCGAATACGGCACCAAAGTCGTTGGCGGTGTAACACCAGGTAAAGGCGGTCAAACGCATCTAGGCCTACCAGTATTTAACACGATGGCGGAAGCCATGGAAGCCACTCAAGCCGATGCTTCCGTTATCTATGTACCAGCGCCATTCGTCCTAGACTCAATCGTTGAAGCGGTAGATGCAGGCGTGAAGCTGATCGTCGTGATCACGGAAGGCGTACCAACGATCGATATGTTAAAAGCGAAGCGCTATATCGAAGAAGCAGACGGCGTGCGTATGGTTGGTCCTAACTGCCCAGGCGTTATCACTCCAGGTCAGTGCAAAATCGGTATCATGCCAGGTCATATCCATCTGCCGGGTAAAGTAGGTATCATCTCACGCTCTGGCACGCTAACGTATGAAGCCGTTGCACAAACGACTAAGCTTGGCTTTGGTCAATCAACGTGTATCGGTATCGGCGGCGATCCTATCCCAGGTATGAACCAGATTGATGCACTAAAACTGTTCCAAGACGATCCACAGACTGAAGCTATCATCCTAATCGGTGAAATCGGCGGTACTGCTGAAGAAGAAGCTGCTGCTTATATCAAAGATCATGTGACTAAGCCAGTGGTTGGTTATATCGCTGGTGTGACTGCTCCAGAAGGCAAGCGTATGGGCCATGCGGGCGCTATCATCTCTGGTGGTCAAGGTACTGCTGAAGAGAAATTTAAAGCGTTTGAAGATGCTGGTATCGCGTATACGCGTGATCCGGCTAAAATCGGTGATAAGCTAAAAGAAGTTACAGGTTGGTAAGTTAGGCATAAGTCTACAGTCTGATTACTAAAACTACATTGAAAAAAAGCAAGGACACCTCTACAATGAGGTGTCTTTTTTTATGCAAAAAATACTATGAAAAACAAAGTATTGATAACTGGCGGTGCTGGATATATTGGCACTCACACTTGTATTGCACTGCATGAAGCAGGCTATGATATTGTTGTATACGATAACTTATCTAACAGTAGCCGTGAAGCGATCAATCGTGTCTCTACACTGATCGATCAGCCGATTGAGTTTATTGAGGGTGATATCCGTAATGCTGAGTCACTTAGACAAGTATTTACAGCACATAAGTTCTTTGGTGTGATCCACTTTGCAGGATTAAAGTCAGTTGGCGAATCCGTTGCGAAACCGCTGATGTATTACGATAACAACGTCAGTGGTACGATTACCTTACTAGAAGTAATGGCAGAGTACGATGTCAAAAATTTGGTATTCTCTTCATCAGCAACGGTTTATGGTGACCCTGAATCGCTGCCTATCGACGAGAGCTCAAAGCGTTCTTGTACCAATCCCTATGGTCAAAGCAAACTGACGGTCGAGCATATTCTAGAAGACTTAGCGGTATCGGATGAAAGCTGGAATCTCATCCCTTTGAGATACTTTAATCCGGTAGGTGCACATCCTTCAGGGCAGATTGGCGAAGACCCTAATGATATCCCAAATAACTTAATGCCCTATATCTCACAAGTAGCTGTTGGCAAGCTACCTAAGCTCAGTATCTTTGGTAATGACTATCCAACTATCGATGGTACAGGTGTACGCGATTTTATTCATGTGACTGATTTAGCGCAAGGTCATGTGGCCGCGCTTAATTATTTACAGCAACGTGCCAGCTCAAAAAACAGTTCAGATCAAAAAAACTCCGTAGGCTTTCTACCTATTAATCTAGGAACGGGTAAAGGCACCTCGGTATTAGATCTGGTTGCAGCGTTTACCAAGGTCTCTAAACAGCCTATTCCTTATCAATTCGCTGCCCGCCGTGCAGGGGATATTGCCAGTTGCTATGCCAGTGCGGATAAAGCCAAAGAGTTATTAGGCTGGGAAGCTAAGCTGTCTATTACTGAGATGTGTGAAGATACTTGGCGGTGGCAGAGTATGAATCCGAATGGGTATACCAAAGTGGTGTAATTTACTGACAAAAATAGATAGAAATAAAGAAGGAAAGTTTATGATAAAAGTACTAAGTATATTTGGGACGCGTCCTGAAGCCATTAAGATGGCGCCTGTTGTCAAAGCATTAGAAGCTAACCCTAACATTAAATCATTAGTTTGTGTAACTGCTCAGCACCGTGAAATGCTTGATCAAGTATTGTCACTATTCGAGATTAATCCAGATTATGACCTAAATATTATGAAGTCTGGACAAAGTCTAACTCAGGCCAGTTCAAGAATGCTACTCGCTCTCGAGCCTATTTTGGAAGAGTGTCAACCAGACTTAGTACTTGTACATGGTGATACTTCAACAACATTATGCGGAGCACAGGCTGCGTTTTACCAGCAAATCCCTATCGGGCATGTTGAGTCAGGTCTGCGTACTTATGATATTTATTCCCCTTGGCCTGAAGAAGCTAATAGACAGCTTACAAGTATAATTACCAAGTTACATTTTGCACCAACTAAAGCTGCTGCTCAACATTTATATGATGAACATAACAATCCAGACTATATTTATACTACAGGCAATACAGTCGTAGATGCTTTATTAGAGGTCAAGAATAAACTTGAAACTAATGAAGTACTACAAAATGAATTGAAACTTAAATTTTCTGAATTAGACTTTACTAAGCGTCGTGTTCTAATTACTGGCCATCGTCGTGAGAACTTTGGTGATGGGTTTGAATCTATTTGTCAAGCGATACAAGAGTTAGCACAAAAGTATCCAGATTATGAATTTGTTTATCCTGTACATTTAAACCCTAACGTTAAAGAGCCTGTAAATAGGTTATTAAAAAACCTTGGCAACGTTAAATTGATCGAACCTCAAGACTATTTACCTTTTGTATACTTGATGAGTACTAGCCACATAATCTTAACTGACTCAGGTGGCATCCAAGAAGAAGCTCCTTCTCTTGGTATTCCAGTATTAGTAATGCGTTCAACTACAGAAAGGCAAGAAGCCGTAGAGGCGGGGACGGTAAAACTAGTAGGTACGCATGCACCTACTATTGTAGCTGAAGTGAGCAATTTAATTGAAAACGAGGCTATCTATCTCAAGATGAGTCACGCTCACAATCCTTACGGTGATGGCCAAGCATCACAGCGCATCACAGAAACTATCGTTAGTTTTTTCAGTCAAAAAGAATCTTCAAAATAAATAACTATATATAAGTTAAGTGAGTTAACAATGAAAAATATCTGTGTTTTCGGTTTAGGTTACATTGGTCTACCAACAGCAGCGATGTTCGCTCATCATGGGGCAAATGTAATAGGGGTTGATATTAACCAGCATGCAGTTGATACGATCAACCAAGGCAAAATACATATCGTCGAGCCAGGTTTAGAGGCCATCGTTAAGCAATCCGTGGATAAAGGTAATCTTAAGGCTAGCCTCACTCCTGTACATTCAGACGCCTACCTTATTGCAGTTCCTACACCTTTCAAAGGGCAAGATCATGAGCCTGATCTTTCCTACATTCAAGCTGTTAGTAAAGCACTAGCTCCATTACTACAAAAAGGTGATGTAGTAATATTAGAGTCCACATCACCAGTAGGTGCTACTGAAAAAATGGTTGAATGGCTCGCTGAAGAGCGTTCTGATTTGACCTTCCCTAAATATCATGAGCCAGACGTTGAAGCAGATATCTTTGTGGCTTACTGCCCTGAGCGGGTATTGCCGGGCAAGGTCGTAGAAGAGTTAATCGTCAATGATCGTGTCATCGGTGGTATGACTAGACAATCTACGCTAAAGGCCAAAGAAGTGTATCAACGATTCGTCACTGGTGAGCTGCTAGCGACCAACTCACGCACTGCTGAGATGGCAAAATTAACCGAAAATGCCTTCCGCGATGTCAATATTGCTTTTGCTAACGAGTTATCTATTATAGCTGATAAGCTGGATATTAATGTATGGGAGCTAATTGAACTCGCCAATCATCATCCGCGTGTTAATATCTTACAGCCGGGTGCGGGCGTTGGCGGACACTGTATCGCTGTTGACCCTTGGTTTATAGTTAACAAAAACCCTAATGAAGCTAAGATTATTCGTGCTGCACGTGAGATTAATGACTATAAGCCTGAATGGGTCATTGAAAAGATCAGCGCAGAAGTAGATAAACTAAAAACTCAAGGTATTGAAAAGCCGACAGTAGCGTTATTGGGCTTGGCATTCAAACCTAACATCGATGACCTGCGTGAAAGCCCAGCAGTTAGTATTGCGCAGAAAATGCTTAATAGTGCATCTGCTAATGTCTTATTAGTTGAGCCTAACATTGATAAGCTACCTAAAGGCTTGGAATCAGGTAAGCTTGCAACACTTAAAGAAGCTATGGATAAAGCTGATATTATCGCTATTTTAGTAGCTCATGATGAATTTAAAAAAGAACGTCTACCAAATGATACAAAAGTGATAGACGCTGTTGGTATTATTTAAAGAAAACCATACTAGACTTAAGAGTAATACAAATGAAAAATAAAGAGACAACTAAAGGTGAATATCAGACTATATCTTATCAGCTAGGCAAGGCTCTAATAGATGCAAAAACTGTCGAAGGAGCATTAATACTGCCTTGGAAACTATACAATCTAAGACAAGATGCAAAAAGTCGACGGGCTCAAAAAAAGCCGAAGTTAGATTATGGACAGTTTCTTAAGTCGAGTTCACCTGATACGCTGCTCATTAAAATTCATAAAAAACGTGGATTGTTAGGTATTACAGAGTTTCTGGAATGGTATGATATTTCAGCGAAAAAGAAATCTAATATGGTGTATAACAACGCACTTAATGTAAAGGATCAAAATCCTAGCCTGTATAAAACATTGATGAAATTATCTGTTGAATTGGATTCCAACAAAAGAAATCTAAAAGCTTATGCTTGGAGTAATTACCATCTAAGAGATGCAGATCAATTAGAAGTCGTAGTTAAAAAGCTTCTTCAGGAAGGCGAAAAAACGAATGATCAAGAGTATTTTGAATTAGTAGATTTATTCAATCAAAAGTTAGACACTCTTTTGTCTGAGAAAAGTATCAATAATCTAGAAGGTTATGATGCTGTCTATGAAGACAACCTATTAAACTATAAATCTTCTAGGTTTTCCGACTTGGTTCTAGAGTTTTACTTTAAATATGGTAAAGAAAAGCTCGTACAGTTTATAAAATCAAACTCATCTCATATGAAGAAAGTGGATCAAGCTTTTTTATTAGTAAAAATTTCAAAAGTCTTATCAGCTCATGATAAAAAACTTGAAACATATTTTTGTGAAGAAGCTTTAAAGATAGATCAGAGCGAAAAAATGTTAAGAGCAGGTTTGTGGGCCTTTCAGAAGAGTCAGGATTTTGAAAAAACGGCTATAGTTTTGCAGAAACTTATTCCTATTTTACAAAAATCGCCAAACTCTCAACAACAATTATTGTTAGAAAAAATATATAAATCTCCAGCGTATACTTTGTCCATTGAAAGTCATATTCTCAGTGAGCCTAAAGATACTATAGAAAGTATACCTAATAAAATCGCCTATGTTCTTCATAATAGCTTTCCTTATTCTTCGGGTGGTTATGCAACCAGAGCTTTTGGGGTATGTGAAGGGTTAAGAAGTCATGGATTTGAAGTAGTTGTTATTAATCGTCCAGGATTTCCATTAGACATTAAAGACGACCTTAATGTTGAAGATGTGCCAGAAACTGAAGTTATAGATGGCTATAAATATGTCCGCTCTTTATCGATATCACGTAGAGGAATGACCCCTTACGATTACATGTTAGAGGCAGCTGACGTACTTGAGAAAAGGTTTATAGAATATCGCCCTCAGTATGTTATAGCAGCGTCTAACCATATTACCGCTATCCCTAGCCTTATAGCCGCTAAAAGGTTAGGTATTCCGTTTTATTATGAAGTACGTGGTCTGTGGGAGATTACTCGCGTCTCGCGTGAGCCAGAGTTTGAAAAGAAGCCTGCTTATACAGTGCAAGTATTGCTTGAAACCTTAGCTGCAAAACATGCTACTCATGTATTTACCTTGACTAATCCTATGGTCAGTGAATTAGTGAGAAGAGGGGTCAAAGAAGAAAGCATATCGTTGGTTCCTAATTCATGTTCACCAGACAATTTTGTCCCAAAAGATCGTGATATGGAGTTAGTAAAAAAACTCAATATTCCAGACAATGTACCTGTGATTGGCTACATAGGTACTTTTGTACAATATGAAGGTCTTGATGATTTAGCAGAGGCTTGTGCCATCCTTAAATTAAAAGGTGTGCCGTTTAGACTGCTATTAGTAGGTAATGAAAATGCTTCTGGCTTGGAAGTGGGCCCTATTACTGCTAAGATTAGTGAACTTGCAACGACCTATGGCTTTAATGACTGGCTAATAATGCCCGGACGCATACCTTTTGAGGAAGTCGAAAGTTATTACTCACTCATAGATATTGCACCATTTCCACGTAAACCTCAGCCCGTATGTGAGCTGGTTTCTCCGATGAAGCCTTTAGAAGCGCTAGCTATGAAAAAAGCAGTATTAGTATCAAGCGTGCAAGCCCTAAAAGAAATGGTAGTTGAAGAGAAGACTGGATTAGTATTTGAGAAAGGTAATATCAATGATCTAGCTTACAAATTACAGATATTAATAGACAACGAAGATCTAAGGCAGACTTTAGGTGAAAACGGAAGAGTTTGGGTAGAAGCAGAAAGAAACTGGATCAAAACGACTGAGATTATTAAAAATCAGCTAAAGTTAGTTGCTCATAGCCAATAATGAGAAAAATCATGGAAATAGAAAAAATCGTAGAAATCAGTGATTCGGCAATAGTAGATGCTACTTATGATGGTTTCAAAGTTGATGTAAAAATTATACTAGAAAATGAACAAGTAAAGTGTGCTTGTTATTTGTATGCTAATGATCAAGTGATATACAAAAACGACTATAAGTATAACGACAGACACATATTTTATATTGAGAAAGAAAAAACCATTGATTTAAAGGTTAAAGTTTTTTTCAGATATATAAAAGACCATTCAATAAAAAAGTCAAAATACTTTTCCGTTTCAGTTAATGAGAATTTAAGATATTCTTCTATAGAAACTAATCTTAAGATGGTAGCCTTAAACAATTGTGAAATTATAGTGTCTTCACCTGAAGCAATAGAACTATATGAGAAGGAAGGTTTCAAACCTCGAAAGGATAGTAAGCCTTATAATTTATTCATACCTATAGATTGGCTCTCAGACCCTTTTAGCGATAGAAACTGGATGTATCAGTTACATGCTTGGAGGATGTTAGAACCCTACTTTAATAGAGGAGATATTGGTGATCTAAATTATATTTCCGAAATTATTAATGATTGGTTGAATTTTGAGAAGAGGAATGATAGCAAATGGCTATGGTATGACATGTCTACGGGTTTACGCGCCCTTAAAATTAGCTTGTACTTAAAAATGTGCTATGAAAAAAAAGTTGATCATCAAATATCAGACTTAGATTATTTATTACATGAGCACTTAAGGCATCTTAGTAATCCTAAAGAGTTAAACTCTGGTAATCATGGACTTTTTCAGTTGCATGGTCTTAAAAGTTTAGCTTATATTCTAGATAGTGATGCTAAACAGGCTTATGACACTAGAGATATAAAAAATTATGCTAACAAGCAAATGGGAAAATTGATCACTTCTCAGTTAGGACAGTACGGCGTACATACAGAAAACTCACCTGATTACCATTTCTTTACACATAAGAGAATAATAAAAATGGTAAATTCGCCTTGGTGGATTGACTTAGATACAACTATTTTAAATCTACTTAAGCTCGGTGAACAAGCTAAACCTTGGTTAGTTTTTCCTAATAATAAATGTGTGCCTATTGGAGACTCACATACTGGTTCAGCTATTAATAAACTCCCTAAGTTAGAAGGTTGGCCTCATACAAAGGTCAATAATTATATTGGGGCTCGTGTAGATGGCTATGCGATTGTTAGGTCATGTGAATCAATTCCAGTAGAAAAATCATCAATTTTGTTTTTTCAAGGTTCGTTTAATAGTCATCATCATAAACATGGTGATGATCTTTCATTCATACTACAAGAGAGTGGAATGGATATATTAATAGATTCTGGTAAATACGGATATCAAAGTGATAAATATCGTAAATATTTTCTTAGTACGCGAGCTCACAATACTGTAGAAGTAGATGGAAAAAGTACTATTCGTACTAAAGAGTACGCTTACGGAAGTGCAATTGAAGGCGAACCAAGGTTCATCGGTGGATTTTGGTTATTGAAAGGTAAAGTAGAACATAAAGTAAATCAATATATTCATGAAAGAACTATAGTTTACAAACCTAATGAAGATTTATATGTTATAGATAGTATAATTAATAATAAGCAAATTAATAATAGAAATATAATTCAGTGGTGGCATTTTGATACGGATATAGACCTCAATATCTCTGGTAGTAAAGTTCTTGCTAATACAAAAGACGGTAAGAATATAGAAATCTCCTCAAACTCTTCTGAAGGTTATCCTTCTTTAGATTTGTATAAAGGATATGAGTCTAAAAATTCACTCATAGGGTGGGTTTCAAAGAACTATTTAGAGTATGAGCCAACATCTACGTTAAAGATTTTCAAAAAATTAAATGATCACTTGATTATCTTGACTCGATTTAAGATTAATAATAGTTTAACTGATAAGCCTTTGTTAGAATTAAGAAATAAAAAGATATACACAGATGATGTGAATTTGCTTACATATTTAAATGAGTGATATTATTTCGCAGAAAAAAATAACTCAATGTCTGTTTATTAAAAAAATTACATATATAAGGTAAAAATATGAAAAAAATGACGTATGTAATAATTAGGTATAGTTTACTAATTGAAAACTCAAAAGGCTGGCAAATTGCAGATGAAGACTTACAAGTTTATAGAGATAAATTGTTTGACAATGTACGACTTGAACAACGATTAGAGCTGTTTAAAAAAATAACTTTGCCTAGTTTAGTAAGTCAAACCAAAGCTCTTAGTTCAGATTGGATAAAGGTAATTATAGTAACTTCTGAAAGTTTGCCGTTATGGAATAAAAAGAAAATTGAAAGTTTAGTCGATGACTATGATTGGTTATATGTAGATTACTTATCCACGCAAGAACGTGATATTTCTCGTTTTCTATGGAAGGATTTGGAGATGGAGCAAGAAGATGTTTTGTTTTCCACTGTAAGATTGGACGATGATGACGCTTTAGCAAATAATTTTTTTGAAAAAATGGATTCCTATTTTAAAGAGGAAAATGTAGGATTTGGCTTAAGTTTTGGAAATGGATACGCAGGTTTTTATGATTTTGAGTCAGGATGTTATGAAAAAATAGTAGACTATTACTCTCCAAAAGTAGCTATCGGGTTGAGCCACTTCAATATATACAAATATGCTAGTAGAAGTTTCGTATCTTCTAAGATTAGAACTATATACCATGCACGAAAACATGTAACGGTAGATTTATATATACCTTTAATTCTAGACTCTCGTGAATATATGTTTATTAGAACGATGCACGATAATTCAGATTCTTCCAATAATAAGGCACGTGAAGCAAAACTGAGAAAACAGCCTTCAACAGATATTGAAAATTTATATGAGAAATTTCCATTTTGTCAAAATCTTGTGGCTAATCAATTCGAAAATAGATAGTGACGTTATTAGTGTGGGACTTGGAATTATCTATATTCATTTCTTAGGGATGGAGACTATATATAAATAAATATAATATTAACATGGATTGCTTCTTATTAATTTTTATGGAGCTATGTAATTAAGAAAAATTATTTAACATATATTATCGAAAAATATCAAACTTTACTTTGTTTTTAAAACATAGGATTTTATTTTGCTAAAGTTAGCACTGATAAGTGACGATTTGACTTCCCAGTCTTTGCATGAAGAAAATTTTTTCAAAATAGTTGAACAACAGCTTCAGTACCAGCTTTGGAAAAGACATAAGCCTGACATTATCTTAGTAGAGTCAGCATGGCGCGGCTATAAGGATAGATGGCGATATAAGATAGCCAATTATCCTGATTATCCCGATCGCAGTAATGTCGAGCTGCGCAAACTCTTAGAGCTAGCGGATAAATACAATATTCCTGCTGTATTTTGGAATAAAGAGGACGGTGCTCACTTTAATCGTTTTATCGACTCTGCCAGTTTATTTAAGTATGTACTGACGGTTGATTCAAACTGCGTTGAACGTTACCAAGCTATATTAGGTAACAGTGTGAAAGTAGGAGTGCTACCCTTTGCGGTGCAGCCTAAGTTTCATCATCCCACCGATTTACCCCCTCGTTATAACCAAAGCCTGTTTGTCGGTAGCTACAGCCATCATATCCATGATGCACGCCGCCAATGGCAGGACATGACATTTACGGCAGCCTCTCCTTATGGGCTTACCATCGTCGACCGTAACTCTGATCGTAAGTCTGACCTCTATCGCTATCCTGACGTACCGAATATGACTATTAAACCTGCTGTACCTTATGATCAAACTGGTGCGCTATTTAGGCAGTATTCGCACTGCCTAAACGTTAACACGGTAACTGATTCTGCTAGTATGTTCTCTCGTCGTCTGATTGAAATCATGGCTTGTGGACGTTTAGCGATTACCAATCCAAGCTTAGCAGTCAGTACCCGCTTTGAAGGTATGTGTGAAGTCATTGATAATAAAGAACAAGCGGATGAATTGTTTGCGCAATTATCCAAAGGATATACCAAGCGGCAAAAAGAGATGATGCGTTATGCCAGCGACCATGTACTACAAAATTATAATTATGATAAATGGTTACAGCGCATTATCAATTTTGTTGATTCGTAGGTAACAATTTAGGAATGGTTTGTTCTCATATTGTATCCAAATTAATACAAAAAAAGACAAGGTGAGAATAAAGTAAATTTAATGTAGTTATTGTGAAGTACATGCAAGCAGCCAGTAAGGAAAATTCATACTAGTAGTACCATATTGTTTTTAAAGTGCCTCGGCTATATAGGTTGCGCTAGTTTTATTTAGGATCGACTATATACAATCATTCTTTAGCAAGATTTTAATTAATGAAGATAGTGTTCTAATATTTTTATTTCCTTGTTTAATCAACTCCTCTCATCATAGTCAATTTAATTAACTATGTGTTATTTTTCTTTCAATTTACTAAATACTATTGAAAACAGTCTTTTAATGAACTATCAAGAGAGACAAGCTATGAAGAAAAGAACTTTTAATCCTTATAAGGAAATAGGTGTTGAAGAAAAAGTTAGATTAGTTATTTATGATAACTCGTCTAAAAGTTTTATTATGAAAAAAATTATCGCTAAGTTAGATAAAATTGAGGTAATTTTCGATGAAAAAATTAATATTAGTGGTTTAAAATACAAGTATCAAGTATTTACTGAAGAAAATAAGTGGATAGATATTAAAAAATATAGCTATATAACAAAAGCAGACATAAAGAAACTTCTTAAAGATTTTAAATTTAGTGATTCAAATGTAAAAGATATCCCTTACTTAGAGAGACTCAATGAACACCAAACTACATATTTCTTTCAAAGACTACTTAGAGTCTATTATTATTTTTTATTAAGTTCACCAAGCCTTCCTAAAATTAAAAGGGTGAAACTTTACTTAAATGCTTTACCGATAACACTTATTCAATCTAGTAACACTATTGCACATTGCTATACTCAAATTACTTTAATGACAGACTATGCTGAAAGAATAGTAAGGACTGAAAGCACTTTAATATCCAAACAGTCAGACGATAAATGGATTGTAGAAGTTATTGAAAAGTATAAATTTGATCAAGAAAACCTAATAGGTTTTAAAACAGGTGTTCTCGTTACTAAAGGGCATATAGCTAGCTTATATGATCGTAATGAAGCCTTTGATTGCTATCAACAAGTTTTGCAAATAGGTAAGAGTTTCATAAATGGTTTCTTAGAAATAGACGCTTTATCCACCTATTATCCTAATATAATTGGAATTAATAAAAGTTACAAAATATTAGATAATTATAGTGAAAAAGGTAGTGATCTAATAAATTCAGAGCACTTAGTAAATATATGTTTTTCTTCAGATGTAAGTTATTTTCAAATGTTTGCTACAAGCTGGGCACATGCGAGCTTTTATCTTAAAAACTTAACTCTTAATTTCGGGATAGTCACTAACGATAAAAATGAGTATGAACACTGTATATATAACTATCAAGCTATCATTAAGACTATTGCAAACTTATTGAAAACGGAAGTTCCTAATAACTACAAATTTTTCTGGATAAAATCTACAGTTATAAATAGAACAGTTTACGCTTGTGCGAGATTTTATTTGGCAAAGCATTTAATAAATACCTATAGTAATAATATATTTATAAGCGATATTGACCAATTAGTCGTTGGTGATTTTGAGAGTTATTTGGAGGTTTTTAGGAATGGTAAGTATAGTGTTTATCAGCCTATTACTTCAGGATTATTTTCTATGCTATCTGGTAGGAGTCACTTAGCAGGTAATATTTATATATGCAATGATGAGAAAGGGAGACTATATTGTGAACTATTGACTGATTATGTAGGAATGGGACTTGAAGAAAATTATTCATGGATTTTAGATCAGAATGCTACACGTTATGCCTCAGAGCATATTGAAGTAGGAAACCTTGATGACTATGGACAAAGAGCTTTGAAGCAATTCCCAGATCTGAAAAGAAACTTAAAACAACTTCCAGACTTAAATAGTAATAAATAAAAACTAGGAGAAAGTTAAGTTATTGATTGAGTTAAAAAAGTAATATATAACGCGAATATAAATTATATTATAGTTTGTTAGATGATAAGCTCTTTTTCATGAAGTAATTTAATAATCATTTAGAGATTTTATTTGTACTACAAAATTACAATTATGATAAATGGTTACAACGCATTATTGAGTTTATTGATTTATAGTTACCTTACTATTGACTCATTATTTTTATATTACCCTTCTATTTTAATGTTGCCTTAAATATGAACAAAATAACTCACGCCGTCATCCCTGTTGCAGGCTTTGGTACCCGTATGTTGCCATTGTCTAAATCTGTGCCAAAAGAGCTATTACCACTTGGTAATCGCCCCGCTATTCATTATGTGGTTGAAGAGGCGATAGCAGCCGGTATCAAACATATTGTTTTGGTCGGGCATGCACAAAAAAGCGCGATTGAAAACTACTTCGATATCAATGCTGAGCTGGATAACCAGTTGCGCCAAAAAGGTAAAGACGAGCTAGCCGATAGCTTAAACTGGTTACCAGACGATGTAACGGTGTCTATGATACGTCAAGGCAAACCGCTAGGTTTGGGACATGCGGTACTCGCTGCGCGCCCTATTATAGGCGAGCATGATTTTGCCGTATTATTGCCCGACGTGGTGCTCGATCCTTTTACGGGTGATATGACTGCTGATAACTTAGCTTTTATGATTGATGCTTTTGCTAAAGACAGTCATTCACAGATATTGGTCGATAAAGTTGCTGATGAAGACGTGCATAAGTACGGTATCGCCCAATTAAATGAAACGTATAGCAATGCGGGCGATATCAATGACAAAGCAGAGGTTAATGCTAGCTTTAAAGTCGCTGGCTTTGTAGAAAAACCTAGCTTAGCAGATGCCCCTTCACGCTTAGCAGTGGTTGGTCGCTATGTGTTTAGCAATCAAATCTTTGATTATTTGGTAAATACCAAAGCGTCGGTTGGTGGTGAGATTCAGCTGACCGATGCTATTGATGCCTTGATCAGTGAATACGGCGTCAATGTGACGACCATGCGCGGCGATAGTTATGATGCAGGCGATATGCGCTCATATATGCAGGCGTTTATTTATTTTGCCCAGCAGCAATTAGCAGAAGATGAATAGCTGATGGCTGAGATAAAGGACGATAAGCGTTATAGCAGTGCTCGCCGCTCTCAATATTGGCAGCAGTTGCAAAGTCTGGCTAAGCAGCCGTGGTCATTGGCAGCCTTGTTTGCGCAAGATGATGAGCGTGCGACGCGTTTTAGCAGGCAAGCTGGTGCGCTATATATGGACTATAGCAAGCAGTGTATTGACGAGACAGTATTAGCTAATCTGTTGAGTCTTGCTGATAGTTGTGATTTACCGGCTCGTATTAAAGCGCTATTACAAGGCGCGATGGTCAATACCAGTGAAGCGCGTGCCGCCTTGCATACAGCGCTACGTCTCCCAGAAACAGCAACGCTACAGCTTGATGGTCAAGATGTCGTCGCGGATGTGCATCAGAGTCTTTCGCAAGTAGCCAGATTATCCGAGCGTGTCCGTAGTGGTACATGGCGCGGGTTTTCGGGTAAGGCGATTACTGATGTGGTGAATATTGGCGTTGGTGGCTCTGATCTTGGGCCACTGATGGCGACTGCGGCGCTCGATGAATGGGCAGATACTGAGATTGAAGTACATTTCGTCTCAAACATGGATGGTACTCAGCTTGATAACTTGCTGAAGCATTTAAATCCTGAAACCACCTTATTTATTATCTCCTCCAAATCCTTTGGTACCATTGATACCTTATCCAATGCTAAGACGGCATTGTCATGGTTGCTTGCCACCGCCAAGCTGCGCGCTGGTACGGAAGACAGTGTGTTACGTCGCCACTTTATTGGTATATCTGCTAATAGTGAAAAAATGAGTGCTTGGGGTATTCATCCTGAGCATCAGCTGCAGCTTTGGGAATGGGTCGGTGGTCGCTTTTCTTTATGGTCGGCGATTGGTCTTGCTATTGCCATTCGTATCGGTATGGCAGGGTTTAAAGCGTTATTAGCGGGTGCGCATAGTATGGATGAGCACTTTGCACAGGCTGATTTTGCAGAAAACTTGCCAGTATTATTAGGCTTGCTTGCTGTTTGGAACAGTACTTTTTTACAGGTTAATGCTCATACCGTATTGCCTTATGATGGTCGTCTTAGCTATTTGCCAAGCTACCTAACCCAGCTTGAGATGGAGAGTAATGGTAAGTCGGTCACTCAGCACGGTGATCATATTGATTATGATACTTGTCCGATTCTGTGGGGCGAGATTGGCTCTAATGCGCAGCATGCTTTTTATCAGTTGCTACATCAAGGTACACAGCAGGTATCGTGTGACTTTATTGCTTGTGTGCGCCGTTATAGTGGTCAATCGCAAAACGCGCCATTACAGCAGCAGCATGAGCTGTCGCTAGCCAATTGTTTGGCACAAAGCCGAGTATTGGCCTTTGGTAATGCAGCGCTCCAAGAGTCCGAGGTGCAAGTAGCGTCTGCTGCGGAAAAATATAAATACTACCGTGGCAATCAGCCGTCAACCACGCTACTGATCGACGAGCTAACGCCGCATAGCTTAGGGGCTTTGGTTGCGCTCTATGAACACAAGGTCTATGTCATGGCCAGCATTTGGGATATTAACCCGTTTGATCAGTGGGGTGTCGAGATGGGCAAGCAAATGGCAGAGTCCGTGCATCAAGCCATGCAGAAAGAAACCGAGGGTCAATTCGATACCTCTACGGACCAGCTGCTACAACACATTAGACAGCTGTCTTAATACGGCTGCCGATACGTAATACAGTTAAAAGGGTAACTCATGAGCGCTGATTCTATAAACGACAATACGGCTAAATATACGCATGCATTTACAGCACAAAGTATGAGAAGCAAGCCAGTTTGTGTACTTATTGGCCATAGTATTGAAGCCATTACCAGTGCGGTAGTGCTGGCAAGTCTAGGTCAGCGCGTGCATTTGTATGCAAATAGTGAACTATTGACACAGCAAATAAAACAGTATGGTTTTGAGCATCATTTGCAAGCGCTATGGCAGATGTATGAGCAGCAGCAGGTTATTAGCAGTCAAGCATTACCAGATAGCGCCGACACGTTGATTCATTACTATGAAAGGGCAAATTTTAGTGATAGTCGTCATATCAATGAGAGCAATGAGGACAGTGAACGTGGCGAAGCAAGCAACGTTGCGCTTTATTGGTTGTTTTTAGACAGTATCAAGCCAGCATGGGCAGAAGACAATTGGATTACCGCCTTCAATCACAGTCATCAGCAGTCGCTACCTGTGCTTATGAGCGGTATTGAAAAACTAGGCGTTGTCTCAGCACTGGCTCAGCGTTTGCAGCGTGCATGGGTCTACTATGTGCCGTTTGTATTTTTGCAGGACGGCGATGCTTATAGCTCGATGCTGAACCCTTCATTGTGGTTGCTTGGTGAAAAAACCGCCAACAGTAGCCACCATCTAAATATACTGCAGCCTTTAATGCAGCACGCACGCGCCGCCCATCACGCTGATATCGCAACCATAGAGTTTGCCCGTAGCAGTATTATGGCGATGCTGGCGACGCGAGTGAGTTTTATGAATGAGATGTCACGCTTGGCGGACAGTCAACAGGTCGATATCAAACAAGTCAGTCGTATCATGGGGCTAGACGCGCGCGTTGGTAGCAGTTATCTGCAAGCGGGTTGGGGCTTTGGCGGTAACACCCTACCGACTGAGCTTGCTAAGTTGCAGCAGTCTAGCCAAACGCACAGTTTAGATATGCCCCTGTTGCAGTCAGTCATGCACATCAACGAAGACCAAAAAGAGCTGATATTCCGTAAATTTTGGCAATATTTTGATGGTTTTATAGATAATAAAACGGTGATGGTTTGGGGCGGTAGTTATAAATCAGGATCGGGACGTACCGCAGGCTCAGCCATACATCCATTACTAGCATTGCTGTGGTCTTATAATATTCGTACTTTGGTCTATAGCGATAAAGCTCAAGATGAGCTTGCCGCGCTTTATCAGCAGCAACCATTACTTAAATTAATGGCTGATCCTTATGGTCAAATCGATGATGCTCAGGCTATCTTTATTGTCAGTTGGTCGCCACGAGATCAGCTAGATATTGCCAAAATCAATCAGCAAGCGATGCCAATATTTGATGCGCAAAATGCACTGACACGCTCGCAGATAGATAGTTTAGTGGGTGACTATTTGGGTATTGGTCGGTCTAAATATAGTCAGTGAAAAGCAATATCGATACATGACGCACTACTGATATCAATTTTTCTTGCTGGCTGTGCCTACGCAGACAGAGGCTACAAAAAATTGATATCAGCAATACCGTCGCGTTTTAGGGTATTTTGACTATAGCGCTATTCAAGTTTTTCTGTTATTTAAAAAGCTCGTTGATAATTATCAGCGAGCTTTTTTTTGGCTTTAATTAGGGCGTATTAAATCGTATTCGTTTACGCTGGTACAGCACCTTGCACCGCTAGCCACTGCTGAATCTCTCGAGTTTTAATAGTTAACAATTCTTCATCGCCACGACTTTCAATGTTTAATCTGATCAGTGGCTCGGTGTTGGAGGCACGTAGATTAAAGCGCCACTCATCAAAGTTTAGGCTTAAGCCATCAAGGGTCGATTTGGTTGGATTTTCGTGGCTAAATTTTTCTTCAATAGCGTTAATAATCGTCGACGCATCATTTGTTGTGAGACGAAAATTAAGCTCGCCCGAGCTGGGATAAGCTGCAATATAGCCAGTGACCAACTCAGACAGCGTCTTACCCGTGATGGATAATAGCTCAATCGTTAGCAGCCACGGAATCATACCGCTATCGCAGTAGAAGAAGTCGCGGAAATAATGATGGGCGGACATCTCACCGCCATAGACCGCGCCAGAGTCACGCATGACTTGCTTAATGAATGAATGTCCGGATTTACTGATGACGGCCTCGCCATGGTGTTCTTTAATTACCGCTTCAGTATTGTATATCACTCGTGGATCATAAACGATTGACTCGTTTGGGTATTTATTTAAAAAGGCTTGCGCGAGCATTCCAACGATGTAGCTACCATCAATAAATTCACCATGTTCATCGAATAAAAAGCAGCGGTCAAAGTCGCCATCAAAGGCAATACCAAGATCGGCTTTGTTTTCCAAAACGGCTTGCTGAGTCGCTACTCTGTTGGCTTCAATCATAGGATTGGGGATGCCATTGGGGAAGCTGCCGTCTGGCGTATGATGCAGTTTAATCACTTCAATCGGTGCGCCCGCTTGTGCCAGCTTGTCAATTAATAAATCAACCACGGGGCCTGCACTACCATTGCCTGAGTTAATAACCAGTTTAAGCGGTTTTAATTTATCGGTATCTATAAAGCTGATGACGTGATTAACATAAGCACTTTTATCAGTCAATAATTGCAACGTTCCTGATTGGTTTTCAGTGGTAAATTGCCCAGATTCTGCCAATGCTTGAATCTCTGCTAAGCCATCATCGGCGCTAATGGGTTTTGAATGTTCCTTAACCAGTTTTAAGCCATTATAATTGATAGGATTATGACTGGCAGTGACTTCGATGCCGCCTAATGCTTGATAGTGACTGGTGGCAAAATACACTTCTTCGGTACCGCTCATGCCTAAATCAATGACATCAACACCTGCATCTAGCATACCTTTGAGAGTCGCTTGTTTTAATTGCTCGCTTGAATGGCGAATATCACTACCGATAACGATGGCAGGTTTTAGTGCTGCCAGATCACTCTTTTGATCAGATGCTGCGTGATAGCGCTGAAACAAAATCTGCGCAAAGGCGCGACCAATACGGTAAGCAATGGCTTCATCGAGATTTACCCCAAGCTCACCGCGAATATCATAGGCTTTAAATGAATCGATAATAATAGGATTGAATTCAGTCGCTGGCTGATAGTTAGTGGTCGCAGACGTAGACATAATGATAAAATTCCTTGCGCGTGAGCAGTGATAAAATAATAAAGTAGATAGCACAATTATAGGCTATTAAGCGTTCAATGCTACACTAATGACAAAATCGTTATTAAGTTAACGTGACTCTATTCAATAACAACGAAAAGTATAAGAGCACCTTTTATGAGTACTGTAGAAAACAAAATCGCAGCACCTGAACCTGTGCAAGGCACGCCAAAAGCAAGCGGGCAACTTGATGACCTGTTGACACTGATGGCAAGATTGCGCGCCGACTGTCCGTGGGATAAAAAGCAAAGCAGTCATAGCCTCATTCCGTATGCCATCGAAGAAGCTTATGAGCTTGGTGAAGCGGTACAAAGCGATGATGATGAAGATATCAAAGGCGAGCTTGGTGATGTGCTGCTGCAAGTGGTTTTTCATTGCCAGATGTACGCGGAGCAAGGGCGCTTTGATATGGGCGATGTCATGACTACTTTACAAGAAAAGCTGATTCGCCGTCATCCGCATGTGTTTGAGGCTGAAAGTCTTGAAGATGACGTGGCGGTAAAAGCTCGTTGGGATGAGATTAAGGCAGAGGAGCAGCAAGCGCGCGAGGCACGTGGTAAACCCAAACGTCGTCTAGACAATACCAAAGCGGGCAGTGCGCTCATGCAGGCGCAGGATGTACAAAAGCAGGCATCAAAACTTGGATTTGATTGGGAAGGCGTAGCAGGCGCATTTGATAAGTTGGATGAAGAGATTGCCGAGCTAAAGAGTGAGCTGACAAATACGTCTAAAACAGATATGTCTAAAGAAGCTGACAAATATGACGTAAACAAAGCCAATATCAGAGAGATTGAAAAAGAGCTGGGCGATTGCCTGTTTGCGCTGGTCAATGTTGCGCGTAAATTGAACCTTGATGCTGAGACAGCTGCCCTTACTTGTGTGCATAAATTCAAATCACGTTTTGGCTATATTGAGGAGCATTTGGCTGCGGCTGGCAAGCGTTTAGAGGACAGCGATATAACAGAAATGGATGCATTATGGGAAGCGGCGAAACGATATGAACGATCGTCATGAACGCTTATCATAAAGTCTCGTTTGCTGGGTTTACCAGTTTGAACAGCTTAATATCTAGCGCTGCTTGTTGTCTAGCCTTGATTATCCTGACTTTTAGCAATGCACACGCCGCGCCCTGTTTTGATAATCCACAAAGCGCTTATGCGTACCTTTTAGCACAAGAGAATGCTAAAACTCAAGCGCGCGATCAATCTACCATCAATATCAATCGTGCTAGTGAAGGTGAGCTCGTTTCATTAAACGGGATTGGTAGTAGTAAAGCCCAAGCGATTATTTTATATCGCGACATGTTTGGCGATTTTAAGAGCGTTGATGGGTTAGCAAAGGTTAAAGGTATTGGCGTAAAAACGATTGAGAAAAATCGAGCCCGTTTACGCGTGCAAGATTAATAGCATTATTTTGCATTAATTAATCCCAATATTGACAAAATAGCACGTAACTAAATGTCATAACGCACCTACCACGCGCAAAATTTGTTAAACTAGCAGTTACATCCGCCTGATAAACGCTGTGTTGATCAGGGGTGGTTAAAGAATACCGGCGAGGAGTAGATGCATGGCCGAGCGTGCCGCCAAGCAGTTAGAACTGAATAAATCTGAATTACCCAATTCCATTACTGAAGTAATTGCCACCTTAACCCGAGCAGGGTTTGACGCCTATATCGTCGGCGGCGGTGTGCGTGACACTTTATTGGGTTTGCGCCCAAAAGACTTTGACGCTGTCACTGATGCCAAGCCGCATGAGATCAAAGACGTCTTTGGTAAGCGCTGCCGCATTATCGGTCGCCGCTTTCAGTTGGCGCATGTGTATTCAGGTCGTGAGCTGATCGAAGTCGCTACCTTTCGTGGTCCGCCCACCAGCAGTGGTACCACCAATCAAGACGGTATGATTCTGCGTGATAACGTTTGGGGCGATATCCAACAAGACTTCTCTCGTCGTGATTTTTCGATCAATGCGCTTTATTATCAGCCACTAAAAGGTGTGGTTCATGATTTTTGCGGTGCGCTTGAAGACATTGATAATAGAATCATTCGCCTATTAGGCCATGCGCCCGTTCGTATCGAAGAAGATCCGGTAAGACTATTGCGGGCGTTACGTTTTAAAGCCAAGCTCGGTTTTGAGTTTGATGACGAGTTAGCCGATCAGTTTCATGATGGTAACTGGGCACTGCTTGAGCAAATCTCTCCGCATCGCCTCTATGATGAAACGCAAAAGATGTTTACCGGTGGTTATTTGGTGCCATTATTACCGCTATTATTTGAGTCGGGCGCGATTGATAGTTTAATTATTTATCCGCCTTCTGAGCCTAGCGCTTTAGTGAAACAAGTGGCCATTAATACTGACAAACGCATTGCAGCGGGCAAAAGTATCAATCCAGCATTTTTCTATGCAGCCATATTATGGGAAAACTATCTGCATCAGTTAGAAAAAGCTAAAAAGCGCAATATGCCATTTGCTGAAGCGCAGATGCATGCGGCTGGCAAGGTCATTGACCGTCAACGTATTAAAACCGCTATTCCTAAATTTGCTGAGCAATTTATCCGTGATATTTGGATATTGCAGCCAAAACTTGCAGCCCCGCGTAGCAAGCAAATCGTCCAGCTCTCTGAGCATCCTCGCTTCCGTGCAGGCTTTGACTTTTTATTATTGCGTGAGCAGTGCGGTGATGCTGAGCATCCATTATCAGAATCGACCAACGACATGGGCGACTGGTGGCAAACTTATCAAACCTTGTCTGTATCAGAGCAGGAACAAGCGATTGATGAGTTTGATGAAAATATTCGTCGCGGCGCCTATAAAAAAGGGCAGCGTGGTGGACGCGGACGTAATCGTCAAAAGCCAGAATCAAATACAGCCGATGAGTCGGTATCTAATCAACAAAACACTAAGCGTAGCAAAGCCAATGGCAGCACTGAAAAGCATGGCCTTGAAAGAAATGGCACTGAAAAAAATGGCAATGAGCAGAACGTGGTGAACGATGCGTCAAATATCCCATCACGTCGTCGCCGGGCCGCCAGCCAGTCTACAGCTGCTAAGCAATCTGACAGCAGTAAAGACACAGGTTATAACGCGCAGCAGGTCAAACAAGACAGTAATGAGCTTGCTCAGCTACAGCAGTTGTCTCTTGCTAGTAGCGGTAACCGAGCGGCAAATAAGCGCCATCATTCCAAGCCTGCGCCATTGTTTGTGATCGAGCATGAAAAAGTCGTGCCGCCATTACAAAAGCAGCTAGCAAGTGCTGATAAGCCTAAGCCTCGTCAAGAGTCCGTGCAGAAAAAAGCAGTGATGTCGAGTCCAACAGCTGAGAAAGATCTACCTAGTCAGAATGCTAATTTTGATGGTAAAGCTGATGGTAAAGCTGATGGTAAAGCTGATCGCTCAAATAAGGCTCAGCAACCTAAGGATAAACAACCAGAGGTTACGTCACCTGCAGCCAATAGTTATCCGACCCGTTCGGTGGCAAGGTCACCGGCGCTAGTCAGTATGAATAACGAGCCGATACCGCATAAGCGTCGTCGCCGTGAGCCTACGGTAGACGTTGATAATAGTGCAAGCACGGCAGAAAAGTCGCCAACTAGCGATAACGGACAAACTGCTAAGCAATACGCGAAGAAAGCGCCTAAGCCAGCTGCTCAACCTGCTAGTAATGCTAATACTAAAGCTGAGAAAACGGTAGAGCATGTAGAAGCTTCGCCAGAAAACAAGACAGGAACTAATAAAGCGACTACGCCTGCGAAAGCTAAGAGATCAGCTAAAACGACAGGGTCAAAGTCTGCCAATAGCAAGACAGTTACTAGTAAAGCAAGTGACAAGGTTAATGGCAATAAGGCAACTGACATTAAAGTAACTGATAATAAAGGCCCTGTACCATCGAAACGCCGTCGTCGTCAGCCCAGTACCGATAATGTCTAGTATTGATAAACGACCTTAACCGATATTGATGATGGTGATGAACCGCAGGTTTTAGAGTAAAGTGCTCATGATAAAAAATCACTTTAATAAAAGTGCTAAGTGTCATAATAAAACACCTGACGAGACGGACAAGGCGACTTGGGTTAGCTGTTATGTGGGCTTAGGTAGCAATCTAACCAATGAGTTAGGCTCGCCGGTAGAGCACTTACAGCAGGCATTGCAAGGGTTGCGAGAGCATGAGCAAATACGTGAGGTTCGAGTATCCTCATTTTATGCCTCAGCGCCTATGGGGCCACAAGACCAGCCCGACTTTGTTAATGCTGTCGCTGGTTTTAAGACAATATTGCCGCCTTTTGAGTTGCTTGCATTTTGCCAGCAGTTAGAAGAGCACGCTAAGCGGGCACGTTTACGTCATTGGGGTGAGCGTAGTTTGGACGTTGATATCTTATTGTATGGCGACGTACAACTTGCGGAGCCGCAGCTGACCATACCGCACGCTGGACTGCTTGAGCGTAATTTTGTCCTGATACCGCTGCGAGAGCTCGCGCCAAAGCTGACGATTGCAGGAAAACCGATAGACAGCTATCCGCAAAGTCATGATCGGACAGGCTTACAATTATTATCGAGCGACTGATAATGCTTCTAATCACAGGCACGATGATGATTAGAAGTGTTGATAATTAGAGACATTGATGATTAGAAGTGTTGATAATTAGAGACATTGATAATTAGAGACATTGATAATTAAAGACATTGATAATTAAAGATATTGATAATTAAAGATATTGATAATTAAAGATATTGATAATTAGAAACATTGATAATTAAAGATATTGATAATTAGAAATATTGATAATTAGAAACATTGATAAATAAAGGCATTGCAGATTAATTGAGAATCATATGACGACGTTATCTACTTTAAAAAAATTCAAAAGAGAAGGCACCAAGTTTACTTGCTTAACGTGCTATGACTCGATGTTTGCACGCATGATGGACAAGGCACAGATCGATACTATTTTGATTGGTGATAGCTTGGGTATGGTGGTACAAGGTCACGACTCAACGTTGCCCGTGACCGTTGATGATATGGCTTATCATACAGCCAATATTGCCCGTAGTAATCAGCATGCTCTGATTTTAGCTGACCTACCATTTATGAGTTATGTGACGTTGCCAGAAGCGATTGCCAATAGTCGCAAGTTGATGCAAGCAGGCGCACATGTCATAAAGATTGAAGGTGGTAGTGAGCTGTGTGATTTGGTCACGACCTTAGCGCAAGCAGGCACGCCTACTTGTGTCCATCTTGGCTTGACTCCGCAATCGGTCAACGTTTTTGGCGGCTATAAAATCCAAGGTCGCGGTGATGAAGCGGCTGATAAGTTGCTGGCAGATGCCAAAGCGGTCGTTGCTGCAGGGGCTGCCTTGCTCGTATTAGAATGTGTACCTGCTGAGCTCGCCAAAGCGGTAACAGAAGCGGTTGCAGCACCGGTGATTGGCATTGGCGCTGGTGCAGATACGGATGGTCAAGTATTGGTCATGCATGACATGCTGGGTATGGTGCATGGACGCGTGCCGCGCTTTGTCCATGACTTTTTAACTGATGATCGTAACAGTGCGCGCAGTATTGAAGGCGCCTTTGCCCTTTATCAGCAGTCGGTACGCGAAGGCAGTTTCCCAACAGAGCAGCACCAATTTAGCTAGTCTGTAGCGCTAGTATTAATAAGTCTTTTGGTTTTTACGATTATCAGTAGAAGAATATTTAACGATGCCAATCATTTATCAGCAGATTTCAGAGTTGCGCGCCGCGCTACAGCCTTATCGTGGTCAAAGAAATGATAAGCCAGATAGCGCTCAGCGTATTGCCTTAGTACCAACGATGGGCAACCTGCATGAAGGTCATCTTGAGCTGGTCAGCATTGCTAAACAGTATGCCGATATCGTGGTGGTAAGTATTTTTGTCAATCCTACCCAGTTTGGGGAAGGAGAGGACTTTGAGAGTTATCCACGCACATTAGATGAAGATGTCGCCAAGCTAGCAACAGTTGGTACGGACTATGTCTTTGCCCCAAGTATCGCTGAGATGTACCCAGTAATGCCGCCACCGACCTCTGTTCTTGCTGGCGGCATTACCACGCAATTATGTGGTCAATCGCGCCCTGGGCACTTTGATGGTGTGGGCATTGTTGTCTCCAAGTTATTTAATATCGTGCAACCTGGTGTGGCAGTATTTGGACAAAAAGATTACCAGCAATTAGCCATCATTAAGCAACTGGTGCGTGATTTAAGCTATCCCATTGAGATTGTTGGTGCGCCTATTGTGCGTGCTGCTGACGGCTTGGCGCTATCTTCGCGCAATCAATACTTGAGCGCAGCTGAGCGAGAAACAGCCCCCGTGCTTCATGCAGAGCTGCAACGTCTAGCACAGCAGTTAATGAGTAATAAACTGAGTATGCCAGAATTTGAAGCGTTACTTGCAGAGACGTCTCAGCGTATTAGTAACGCTGGCTTCAACATTGACTATCTAGAAGTAAAAACAGATGCGCTGAAATCGGTCATTAATGATGCCGAAGTTTTTAATGTGGAAAACGAGAATTTGATTATCCTCGTCGCGGCTTGGCTAGGGCGGGCACGCTTGTTGGACAACCAAGTAGTAACGGTACATTAACCGTTATGACACAGTAATTTGACGGATGCAATGGACAGGGTAACGGATCATGGATGCCAGTAACGATAAAAGCGACAGTAAAAAAAACAGTAAAAGCAACGAGAAAGCAGAGCAGAAAATGCTTGCTGCCCCGAACGATGAGCGGCTAAGTATTTTAGTCGTATCGGGTCGTTCCGGCTCGGGTAAAACGTCTGTATTAAATATCTTAGAAGATTTGGGTTATTATTCTATTGATAATCTACCCTTGTCGTTAGTGCCTGATGCTGCTAAGAAACTGGTCAGCGATAGTGGTATTAAGCGTATCGCCCTTGGTGTGGATATTCGGACGCCGCGCGCTGATTTGTCTAACTTTGCAGCGACCCATGCTATCCTAAAACAGACTTATGGTAAGCAGGCTGTTGAAGTGCTATATGTGACCGCGCAAGAGAGCACTTTGGTCGCACGCTTTAATGCGACGCGCCGTGTCCATCCGTTAATGTCACAAGATATTGACAGTGATAATGCTCGGCATATTGCTTTTAATCTACCGGCCGCGATCAAAAAAGAGGTTGAGCTGTTAGAACCTATTGCCAGCCATGCCGATATCAAAATTGATACTAGTATGCTGAATATCCATCAGCTCAAAGACACACTGCGTGCTTATGTCGGTATGGACAATCAAATTGTCATTAATTTGCTGTCTTTTGGCTTTAAGTACGGTAACCCAGTGGATGCTGACTTTATATTTGATGTTAGGATTTTGCCAAATCCACACTGGAATCCTGAGCTACGCGCCTTGACTGGTCTTGACTCTGAAGTCGACGCATTCTTTGCAGATTATCCAGAAGTGGCTGAGATGACCGATGATCTCGATAAATTTTTAAGTCGTTGGCTGCCCGACTTTTTACACAATAACCGCCATACGGTGACAGTAGCGATTGGCTGCACGGGCGGTAAGCACCGCTCCGTATTTATTACCGATATCTTACAGCGACGTCTGGCTGCTGCAATGCCGCAAGGCGTGAAAGTTGTAGCGAAACATCGCGAAAAAAGTCGTTGGTAGTGATTATCAATGGCTAAAGAATCTATTCATTTTATTATTTTGGAACGCTTTTATGATTGACTGGTCAGAACATGATATGCGCGTCTCGCGCACAGAACTCAAAAAATCCCATGAGCGCTTGCAACAATTATCGATACCCCTCGCCAGCTTATCGAAAAAACAGCTCAAAAACTTGCCAGCCAGTGATTATTTTATGGCGGAGTTGATGGCATTAGCAGACATTACCAGTGCCAATGCGCGTATTAGACAGACCAAGCGCGTCGGTAAATTGATCAGCGAAGAAAACCGCCATGAATTGGTAAAAGCCTTATTCGATGCTTACTTTCCAAAAGAACAAGTCTCTAAAATAGAAAGCTGGTCTGAACGTCTAAATATCAATGACGAAGGCACGCTAAAGCAGTTTGTCAAACAATATAAAGTCTCTGAGCGTAATAGCCTGTATCAATTATTGCTTTGGATTGAATACGCCAAGCACACGCAGGATGATGAGCTGATGCTGGAGTCTAAAGCAGATTTGGCCAGCTATATCCGCGAAGTGACCATCTTATCGGATTTAAAAGGCTAGTTATTCTATAGTTGATTCAATTTAAAAGTAGTACAAGGCAACCGAGTGTAGATGTTTCTATATTACTTTTCACTCACTATACCAATAGCAGCATAGCGATTATCTGCACAACTACTAATAACTGTACTGAAAAATAAGCTTATCAAAATGCAAATACAAAAAAGCCAATCGTTAATGATTGGCTTTTTTAGTACAGCGTTAATACGGTTTAATTAAATATAATTAACGCTTATTTTTTCTCGGCACGTGCTTTATCAACTAAGTAATCAACCACTTTAGGTACTTTGGCATCTCCACCAGTGACGACATATTTGCCTTGTACCACAACGGCTGGTACACCAGACAGCTGATAGCGCTTAGCGCCTGCTTGTGAGCGACCGATTTTGGTACCTACAGCAAATGAGTTATAAAGGCTGTTGAATTTCTTTTGGTCAACGCCTTGGGCTGCGTACCATTTGCTTAATGAGGCTTGATCAAACAGCTTTTTGCCATCTTTATGAATCGCATCAAAGAGCGCATCATGGGTTTTGTTTTCATAGCCTAACAGCTGAGCGGCATAAAAACCACGGGCACTGGCTTCCCAAACAGGGTTGAGCGCTGCTGGAGTTTTGAAGAAAGCCACATCTTTGTCTTTATTTTTTGCCCATTTTTCCATATGAGGATTAAGCGCGTTACAGTGCGGGCAACCATACCAAAAAAACTCACGGACAATAATAGCATCACCAGTGATTTTTTCTGGATTGTCTAGCACGCGATAGTCTTTTCCGGCGACATAATCGGCTGCTTGGGCGCCCATGCTGGCTATTCCAATAGCAAAAGTCAGACCAGTCAATGCAATGACACGTTTCATACTTTTTCCTTGAGGGGTAGAGGCTGAGAGTTTTTAGGCGTTTCTATAGATTCGAGAGAGTATAAAGGACAAAGTGTCGAGTATAATCAACCTATATCAGAGTACCGACTATAATAACGTAAAACAGGTATGGTTGTGAACCCGATTCTTAACTAACGGTTGTAAAGCTGTGAGCTATTATTTAAGGTATCTTACTTAACAGTACCTATGACTCTTATGACTAAAAATTTTATCATATAACGTTTGCAAAGAGGCTTTTTAGATATCGGTTACCATCAAGTTAGCACTGCGCTATAGACATGATATGTAAGTATTTTCTGCTTTTACTCACAATCGGTGACGATGTACTCACGACAAAACTGGCGCTCGCATGCTAATATTAAGGGTATAATTCTGTACTGTATCCGATAATAACTCTAAAGGAAAACGCTATGAGCTCAGCTTTATCTTCTTCGCCTGCTTTGAATGATCAAGCGAACAGCCGTTTCGATACTGCTAATATTGTTGCTAATGATACTATTTCTAACGATACGGCTGCCACGATAAATGTAGATCCTAGCGAAGTCGACAAGTTCAATAAACTGGCGAGCGAATGGTGGAGTAATACGGGCGCGTTTGCGACCTTGCATGAAATCAACCCACTGCGCCTGAACTGGATAGAAGAAAATGTTAAGCGCGGCTATCAAAATAGCGATGATAGTACAAACGCTAATAAGACTGCGGAGATGGGATTGACGGGCAAAAAAGTGCTCGATGTCGGTTGCGGCGGTGGCATATTATCTGAATCGATGGCACGTCGCGGTGCTGATGTGACCGGTATCGACCTAGGGACTGAAAACCTAAAGGCGGCGACGATTCATGCAGAGCAAAGTGGTTTAGACAAGACGCTTCGCTATCAGCATATCCCAGTAGAAGATTTGGCCAAAACCCATGCGGGTCAGTTTGATGTGGTGACCTGTATGGAAATGCTTGAGCATGTGCCTGATCCAAGCTCGATTGTGCAAGCTTGTTTTGCCCTATTAGCGCCTGGTGGTGTTTGTGTACTATCGACGATTAACCGCAATCCTAAGTCATATCTGTTTGCTATCGTGGGCGCCGAATACGTATTGCGTTTACTGGATCGTGGCACCCATGACTATGCCAAATTTATCACGCCTGCTGAGCTTGATAAGATGGCGGTTACTGCTGGATTTACGCGCCAAGATATTACCGGACTACATTATAATCCACTGACTAAGCGCTATTGGCTGGCACAAAACGTCGATGTTAATTATATGATAGCCGTACAAAAACCAATGGTTTGATCGCTTGATTCATTGTATATCGTCCCATCATTGACGCACTAAACACTTTACTAATTAAAAGAGTATGCCTTATGAGCCAATTCGTCAAAGCCGTTTTATTTGACCTTGATGGGACGCTAATCGATACCGCTGCCGACTTCGTACGGATTATTGCTAAAATGAGCCGCGAAAATGATTGGCAAGCCCCACCTGAAGCACTTATTCGAGAGCAAGTCTCTGCTGGTGCGTCATCCATGGTCAAGCTTATGCTGCATCAAAATGGTCAAGACAGTGTCAGCGAAGAAGCTTTACTTGGCTTTCGCCAGCAGTTTTTAGATGATTATGAAGCAGAGATTTGTGTGGACAGCTGTGTATTTAGCGAGCTAGAAGAGGTCCTGACCACGCTTGAGAAAAAAGGTGTGCCTTGGGGTATTGTGACCAATAAGCCGCGTTATCTAGCAGAGCAGCTGTTACAGAAAATGCAGTTGGATGAGCGCTGTGCTGCCTTGGTCTGTCCTGAAGATGTATCGCGCCCTAAGCCTGATCCAGAGCCGATGTATATGGCATTAGAAAAACTTGGTATCCCGCGCGGCGCTGCTGGTTGCGTGCTCTATGTAGGGGATCATATACGCGATATCGATGCTGGCAATGCCGCTGGTATGTCAACAATTTTGGCCGCTTATGGCTATATTCCGCCGCAAGATCAAAAAAACCTTAAGAAGTGGGGCGCTGATTATATTACGGATACCCCTGAGCAGTTGAATAAGCTATTACTGTCTTCTGGTAAGTTTGAATATTTATAACTAAAACACTTATCAATAAATCAGTCATAAAAAAGCATTTACAAGCAAATATCTTATAAATATGTAATCTTAAATATTTGCTCGTAAACGCGCATCTCTGAAAATAAACGCTTTTGAACGCAACTACCTCTAATAATAAATAATACGCAGTGAGTCATACTATGAGTGACAATGTTAAACAGTCAGCGACCGAGCAGAATCATCAAGCAGCCGCGCAAAATCCTAGACAGCCTTTAACGCACGACGATATTCGTCAGTTTGTGCCACCTGTTGACTGTTTAGACGGCAAGACTATCTTGGTCACAGGGGCAGGTGATGGTATTGGGCGCGTCGCCGCTTTAACCTACGCCCGTTATGGTGCTACGGTACTATTATTGGGTCGCACAAGTAGCAAACTTGAATACGTCTATGATGAGATTGAGAGCTTGGGTGGCAAGCAGCCAGCCATGCTACCGATGAATTTAGAAGGCGCAACTTACGCAGATATGCAGCAGTTAGAAGGCCTGATTAATAAAGAAGTGGGTCAGCTCGATGGTATCTTACATAATGCTGGCATGCTTGGGCAATTGACGCCGCTTGAGATGTATGACGTCGATATCTTTGCCCAAGTGATGAAGGTCAATTTTACGGCGACTTTTATGCTCACGCAAGCGTTGTTACCGCTATTAAAAGATGCTGATCATGGCTCTATTGTCTTTACGTCTAGCACGGTTGGTACCCATCCTCGTGCATTTTGGGGCGCTTATGCACTCTCCAAGCAAGCCGTCGAAGGGATGAGTGATATCTTTACTCAAGAGACGCAAAATACCACGAATTTGCGGTTTAACTGTATCAATCCTGGTGGAACGCGTACCAATATGCGCGCTCATGCTTATCCTGGTGAGAACCCTATGTCTCTCAAAACACCTGAGGATATTATGGCAGGTTATGTATGTCTGATGAGTGACGCCAGCATTGGGGTGCGCGGGCAAGTGGTGGATTTACAACCAAAAGATTAAGAGGTGTTACTTAAACTTGCATGAATACAAAGCGTAAAAGTAATTTGGGTAGCTATAGTTGATACTAAATGAAATAGATGCGTCGTACTAGGATGCGAAACTGGTATAAATTTTCTTTAGTTGCTTGATGTGCTAATAGAAGCTACAAAAAATATATACCAACAGCAAGATATCTGTTTTATAGTAAATACGACTCTGTTTTTTGTCAAAACTACCAATGATTTTTACTTAGGATAATACTTATGAATAAGTCCATTGCTGCTGCATGTGTGCTGCTAAGTTGTACTTCAGCTTTTGCGCAAACCACGCTTTTTGATCCTTCCATCGAGCACAATCCTCAGGATGGTGTCATAAAGCTGTATGGAGCAGGTGGCCCACATACCGCTTTAAGAAAAGTGGCAGATGTCTGGGAAAAGCAAGGTGGTACCAAGGTAGAATTAATAGCAGGACCTGAAGACAAATGGTCGGCTGACGCTCAAGCTGATGCCGATGCTCTGTGGGGAACTTCTGAGCAATCAATGACTGCATTTCTTGAGACATACGAAACTTTTGATCATGAAAAAGTTGAACCCATTTATATCCGACCAGCAATCATAGCTGTACAAAAAGGAAATCCTAAAAATATACGTAGCTTTGATGATTTATTAGCTAAGGGGATTAAAATAGTTGTGACCGAAGGTAAAGGAACATATAACACTTCGGGTACTGGAGTTTGGGAGGATCTCGCAGGACGCAAAGGAAGCTTAAACGATATTGCTCGTTTTCGAGATAATATAGTAGCGTATTCTTTAGGATCTGGAGCCAGTTTTAAAGCATTTAAAGATGAAAAAGCAGATGCTTGGATAACTTGGCCGAATTGGCCGCTTAATAATTCCAAAGATATGGACATGGTTAGTATAGATAAGGATCGAGCTATCTGGCGTGATTTAAACATCGTTGTATCACCAAAAGCTGATCCTCAAACAAAAGATTTTCTTAACTTTTTAATCACTAAAAAAGGACAAAAAATCATGAAAACAGAAGGGTGGCAACGCTGAGTAGAAGGTTTTAGGCATACACTCTTAAAAAGTAAATACCCTAAATATAATTCTCACTAATCGTTCAAACACATTTGTTATTTGCATATTGTAATTAGCAATAACCACCCCATCTATTTGTTATTAAAGAATTTATCTATAAAGCAATGATCATTAAAAAATAAATAGGATGGGATTATGGCAGGTGGCTGGTCAAGAGATGGTGCTGAGCACGAACAGATGGATGCAACGGTCAATGATGCTCTAGACAGAGTACGCAGTGCGCTACCGAAAGGGGAGAGTGCAGAGTTCTGTGATGAATGTGGCAAGCCTATTCCAGAGGCGCGGCGTATCGCTGTTCCTGGCGTGCAGCATTGCGTGAGCTGTCAGACGGAGCTTGAGCAAGAAGCGCGCGCCGCTGAGTTGTTCAATCGCCGCGGTAGTAAAGACAGTCAATTGCGCTAATTTGTAAAAGCGAATCAATAAAAAAAGACCACCGTTGCTATTTTACTTAGCAACGGTGGTCTTTTTTGTGAGTGTGGCATTTTTTGAAAGGTAGTCTTTTTATAGGTAACTAGAGTCTGTCTTCAAGCACCAGCGCCATCAGCTGCTGGTCATAAGCCTGCCAATCATCTTTACTAAGACTGATGGTTGACCTAACGTTGTCTATCGGCAAATCATTATCGGTCTGCAAAATGACTTCTAATCGGCTATCGATGTGGGCGCTCGTCGTGGTGATAGTCAAGCTGTCAGGTGTAAAGTTAATCTTTAACCAGCCGTCAGAGGTATGAACCATGCCTTTAATACGTTGCCAGTTAGGCAATTTTAACAACCATTCTTGTAAACCATCAGCGTTAAATACGTAATGTGCAGGCAAGCGCCAGCCCCCTAACAGCATGTCTTGTTGTTGTTCGTGATAGCGGTAGGGGAGCTCAGTATCTGCCGCTATGCCGTCATGACTTTCATTGTTTTGTATAGCTTGATTAGACATCAAGCCAGTAAGTGGCTGTCTAGTAAGTGGCTGTAAGGAAATGCGAATCTGATTAGGCTGGCTTTTATTGGTAGCGCGTTGCCGAGAGATGGTATGGCTTGGTTTGGTCAGCTGTGCTATCAGCATTGATAAGGCGGTATTCAAAGCAGTTATCTTATTTGAGCGATCATCCACGGTGTGAGGCTCAGATTCTGTCCAGATAGTGGTCACGTCAGGATTGAGCCGTGTTATCCATTCTTGTAACGCTTGCCTCTCATTTTCACTCAGCTGCATATAGCGATTGATCACCAAGACATCAGCGTCACGGACATGCGCTTGAAAACCATCGTGCGAGCGATACTTTTGTTGTTGCCATTGCCCGCCACTTAGCACCGTTATTACAGCCTGCATATTGAGTGCTGTTTGCCAATGTGGCGCGCTCAGTTGTTGTATCAACTCGCGTGGGTGTGCCAATCCGGTGGGTTCTATAATAAGGCGCTGCGGACGATGATCGCTAAGCAGGCGGGTAATCGCAATCTGTAGGGGCAGCTGACTGGTGCAACAAATACAGCCACCACTGACCTCGCGAATGGCAATGCTGCCTGTATCAACGTTGTTCTCTTGTGCGCTTGCTAGCAGCGCGCCATCAATGCCAATACGTCCAAACTCGTTAATCAATAGAGCCCAGCGCTCATCGGCGGGCTTGCTAGAGAGTAGCTGGTTGATGACGGTAGTTTTACCCGCACCCAAAAACCCTGTCACCAAGGTGCAGGGTATGTTTTGAATCATGGTAGATGTGGTCAAAGCCATTGTCGTCTAAACTATCGTCATAAGTGGGTGTAAAGCAGCAACTATAAAGTAAATACTATTCACTTTTTGCTGTTTCAACTTCAGCTTCGTCAGGAACGAACACATAGCCTACACCCCAAACGGTTTGGATGTAACGCGCTTGTGACGGGTTGTCTTCAATGAGGCGGCGTAGGCGTGAGACTTGTACATCGATAGAACGCTCCATCGCACCCCATTCACGACCACGGGCAAGATTCATCAATTTATCGCGAGTTAATGGCTCACGTGGATGCTGAACCAATGCTTTTAATACTGAAAATTCACCGGTCGTTAAGGTAACTACATTGCCATCACGTTTAAGCGTACGAGTCGATAAATCAAGCGTCCATGGACCAAATTCAACCACTTCTAGCTGATGACTTGGTGCACCCGGTAGCTCGCGATTTTGACGACGTAATACGGCTTTGATACGAGCAAGCAGCTCTTTTGGATTAAAGGGTTTAGGCAGATAATCATCCGCACCCGCTTCAAGACCAGCGATACGATCGGCGTCGCCACCTTTGGCCGTCAGCATGATGATTGGAATATCGCCATTGTCTTCACGCAGCCGCTTACAGATACTAATGCCATCTTCGCCCGGTAGCATCAAATCCAGTACGACTAAAGAGAAAAGCTCGCGTTGCATCAACTTATCCATCTGACTGCCATCATGGGCAGTACGAACGACGAAGCCATCATCTTCTAGAAAGCGTTGTAATAAAGAACGCAGACGAGCATCATCATCGACCACTAAGATACGCTGAGTTAAAGTATCGGGGCTGTTATTATCAGGCATACAGGCATCCTCTTATAAAAATTATTATTAGTAGAAAGTTTCAGCAAAAACGTTGTCGTTATTTAATCATTAATCTATTAGGTATTAATGAAACCTCGTAAAATTAAAGACTTCTGTTCAATATTTCAGCGCGTAGTAATATTTGCGCTATTGATACTTTAGTGTATAAGATTGCACTGCCAATTGCATCACCCATCGGCATAAATGCTGTATGCGTTTGTTTAACAAGGCTACAGAACTTAGCATAGCAGCCAATTTAGGGTAGAAAACAGCAGATAAATAAGGAAAAGATAAAAAGGATTTTTATTCATGCAGCTTTTGCTATAATGCCAAACACCATTTATCAACGATTGATACGTCTATGAGTAGCACTGATACCTTAACGCCATCTCAAACCTCGACAAATGCACAGGTTTTGGATGCAACCACACACGCGAATATTCACGACAAGCTTGCTCGCGCGCTTGGCATTAAGACTGCTCAAGTCAATGCGTTTGTCAAACTTTACGATGAAGGCGCGACCGTTCCTTTCATTGCGCGTTACCGCAAAGAAAAAACCCAAAACCTTGACGATGCGCAGCTGCGTGCTTTAGAGAAGTCACTCAATTATGAGCGCGACATGGCAACGCGTCGCCTCAAAATTACTGAGCTGCTCAGCACACAGGGCAATATGACCGATGAGCTACAGACGCGTATCGATAACGCGACGTCCAAGCTTGAGCTTGAAGACATCTACTTGCCTTATCGTCCACGTCGCCGTTCACCAGCTGCCAAAGCACGTGCTGCTGGTCTCGACGTTGCTGCTCAGGCGGTACTGACGCAAGAGATTACCCCAACAGAGGCACTGGCTGACTATCAAGCGCCATCTAGCATCTCTGACGACAGCGGTAACGAGATTGAAGTCGACTTTAGCGATATCGATAAGCAATTGGCGGGCGTGCAAGCCATCATCGTTGATGAGTGGACACAAGCACTAGACTTGCTAGATAATTTACGTAGTGGTTTTGCCAAAACGGCGAGTATCGTATCTGCGGTTGCTAGCGAAGAAAAACGCGAAGTCGGTGAGAAATTCAAAGATTATTTTGAACATAGTGAAAGCCTTGCGCGTCTGCCAAACCATCGTTTATTAGCAATGCTACGTGGTCGCCAAGAGAATGTTTTGGGTCTCAAAATCGAAGGCGAAGATGCCCCCTTTATCGAAAAAACTATCAAGCATTTCGATGTTAATGCCAAAGCACCTGACGCGCGCCGTGAGTTTTTAACAGAAGCCGCTAGTAGCTTATGGAAAGAAAAATGGCGTCCGCATATCGAGCATCGCTTATTGACGGAAAAACGCCTAACTGCTGAAGCTGACGCGATTGATGTGTTTGCCAATAATTTACAGCATTTACTCATGTCAGCACCTGCTGGTCGTAAAGTGATTTTAGGTGTGGATCCCGGCATCCGCCATGGCGTTAAAATGGCGATTGTCGATGCCCAAGGCCATGTCATGCTAGACAGCGAAGACAAGCCTGTCGTCGCAACCGTTTATCCATTCGCCCCTGATAATAAAATGGATGAAGCCAAAAAAGTCATCGATGAATTATTAAGTACTTACAACGTCGATCTAGTCGCTATCGGTAACGGTACGGCGAGCCGCGAAACAGATGCGATGATTAAAGAGATTTTGGCCGCCAATTCTGAATTAAAAGCCAAAGCGGTTATCGTTAATGAATCAGGCGCTTCTGTCTATTCAGCCAGTGAGCTGGCCACTGATGAGCTTGGTAATTTAGACGTATCTGTACGCGGTGCGGTTTCTATCGCTCGTCGCTTGCAAGATCCGTTATCAGAGCTGGTCAAAGTAGATCCAAAAGCCATTGGTGTTGGTCAATATCAACATGATGTCAACCAAAACCAGTTGGCTGATAGCTTGGATAAAGTGACCCAAGATAGCGTGAACGCGGTTGGGGTTGATGTGAATACGGCAAGTCCTGCTATCTTGGCGCATATTGCGGGTTTGAATAAAAATGTCGCCCAGCAAATCGTCACTTATCGTAAAGAGCACGGCGCATTTGATAGCCGTGAGGCGCTCAAAAACGTTCCGCGTTTAGGTGCTAAGACCTTTGAGCAGGCAGCAGGCTTCTTACGCATACATGGTGGTAGTAATCCACTTGACGCGACTGGTGTGCATCCAGAAAGCTATGCGCTGGTCGATAGCTTACTGGCGCAAACCGGTAAAGCATTGCCAGAAGTCATCAGTAACGACGGTGTACTAAACACGCTCGACACCAGTGCACTAGCGGCAAATGATGATAATATCAGTGTCAAAGCTATCATCGAAGAGCTTGCCAAGCCTGCACGTGACCCACGTCCTGAGTTTAAAACGGCTAACTTCCGTGAAGACGTTAATAGCATTAAAGATTTAAGCGAAGGCATGCAGCTAGAAGGTGTGGTTACTAACGTGACAGCCTTTGGTTGCTTCGTTGATGTCGGTGTCCATCAAGATGGTCTCGTGCATATCTCACAGATGGCCAATGACTTCGTTGCCGATCCGATGAATCGCGTCAAGCCGGGCGATATTGTCTCAGTGCGTGTCATCTCTATCGACGAAAAGCGTGGTCGCATTGGTTTTAGTATGAAGCCTGAATCTGAAAAGCCCGCGCGTCCAGCAGCGAAGTCGACTGCAGAAGGTACAGGTAATGATGAGAAAGCCAGTCGTCCACGTAGTAATCAGGCAAATAGCAATCGCCCAAATAACAGCCGTCCAGCAGCGGATAAGCGTCCGTCAAAACCGCGCGGTAATCGTCAAGATAAAGACAGCGCCAATAACCGCAGCAAAGCGCCTAAAGCTGAAAAAGTAGAAGCACCTAGCAAAATGGGTACATTGGGTGCATTGTTGCAAGAAGCGGGCGTCACTAAAACTAAGAAGTAATGGGTTTGGTCAGTTTCTTAAGTTAGTTCTAAATAATTAACAGAAATAACCAATAAAAAAGGCAGCCATTAGACTGCCTTTTTTATTGGAAATATATTTGATAAATACTTTAGCTATAGTCAAAATATTTTTAAAACACGACGGTATTGCTGATATCAATTTTTTGTCGCCTCTGTCTGCGCAGGCACAGCAAGCAAGAAAAATTGATATCAGCAGTCTAATATTTAAAGATTCGTTCAACAGACCCTAAGGTGCTGTAGTAAATAAATATTACTGCTTTTATCAGTTAGCAGAAGCGCTTATACCGTATTATAGATTTTCTGTTGCTTCTTGGGGAGTTTGTTATAGCTCTTCTTGTGATTCTGACGAAGCTTCTTCTTCCAGCATTGATTCTTCATCTAGCATATCTTCTTGTGACATATCTTCTTGTAGGTCTTTTTGTGGCATTGCTTCTTCTGAATCTTGCATGGCTTGTTGTTGCGCTTGCTGCATAGCCTGTTGTTGTGCCTGTTGCTCAGGAGCCATCTGTTGTTGAGTGGCGTTGCTATTTACGCTTGCTCTTGAGATGCGCTGGGTTTCGTTAATCTGAACCGAGTTAGATGGACTTGGTACTGATACATTGGCTGAATTTTCAGCTTCAGTCTCAAGTGTGGTAGTAGCAGCATTTTGCATATCTGCTTGTGCAGTATCAGCAGGTGCAGCCATAGCCAAGCTTGGAATAGTGAGCATAGCGCCAATCAGTAATGATAAAGGTAGAGTACGGTTTTTCATCAGTTTATTCCTCAGTTTGCATTCTCATAGCGTCAGCTCAAAGTATTTCAAACTTGACGCTTATTTGCATGATTTCGTATAGCACAAATTAATGGTGTATTTTGAATCTATATATTTAACATTCAATGTGTAGATAAAACAAAATCATGATAACCATTTGTTGATTATCATGATTGGTGTGGATAAAGAGTTTTATAAAATAATCTAATAAAACTCTAAGCAAGAGAATAGCAACTAAGCGATTATTATTTCAGTAGTACATAGATTAAAAATCTAACAGACGTGCGCTCGCAGGTGACTTTGTGCAACTATTGTATTCTTATTGTCAGGCAAATATATAAAGTTTCTTTACCTTAGCTTTAAACACAGTGACTATTAAATATAGTCATTCCACTATAAAAGTATTACTGCGTTAACCTCGTTTGAAGTACTAAATATACATCTACACTCGGTGGCCTTGTACTACTTTTAAATTAAATCAACTATAAGAATATAATTTACTTGCATCCAAGATTTTTTTTGTAAAAAAATTATTCAACGATGACATATCTACCAGTATTGGGATCGATAACGCGCTGCTGTAAATCGCTATCAGGAACGCGGATGACAGGGAAGGTCTGACTGATTTCAGTATTATCAATCACTTCATCATCTGCTACCTCGCCAACGATTACAGTACGCCCAGCATCTTCTACCGCAATGGCCGTACCATTTGCTGTATTAACGCGTTTAATTTGATCTTGTGGTGCGATGATGACTTCTTTTACTTTATATTTAGCAGGACGAATAACACGAGTCGTTTCGATAATAACGGGTTCTATACTACGCTCTTCAGTAATGGCAACTTCCGCTTCTAACGCTTCACTTTCCACAGCTTCAGACATAATTGGTGTAGGGAACTTGGCGCCAAAATGATTGTCGCACTGTTGCATACTTAAACGCACAGGATTGCCGTTTTTATCCATGTAGACGTTGACTGGCATATCAGCGGCGATAGCAACATATTTGCCGACCAAAGCACCGGATACGCCATAGCGACCATTCGATTGTCCCACGCCTAAATCACAAGCACCTGCTGAATAATTGTTAGCATTTAAGTTATTGCTGTCGACGACACTCTGTGGAATCATGACTTCAGATAAGCGCATCTTTTTGACAGAGGCTTCACCAGCTTGGCGTTTGGGGTTTTGATAGGTATAAGGGCTATAAAACTTGGCTGAGCCATCTTGGACAGCAGTGACGCATTCGTCGTAACTGTCATAGCCTACGTTACCGTGATTATCGGTTGTCATTGCAGCATTTGCATGGCTCGCAAGCATGGTTAGACCTGATGTAATAACAGCAACGGTCAATATATTCAATTTCATGGTTACATCCTTTTAATGATTAATAAATGTGTTTGAATTAGTATTATTTCTTATATGGCTTATTTTTATATCAAGTTATTAGGGCGTGTCCTCAATTCAAGCGCTTGTATCTGAATGGGCTAAAAATGGCTAAATTTTGCCAAACATCGTCAAATAGCTGATTAACATCCCGATATTATTTGCACTATTTTCCTCGTTTGACGGCAGTTTATCTCACTTTTATGACCATTTTTAAAATGAAGACACACCCTAGTAAAACGAATTAGTTTTTAATAAATAACGTCATAATTTTTGATTCGACGTTTCTGCTTTAATTTATTATTTTAACGTTTTTAATACTACGTCAGTTGCTAAGACATGGCTGTGACATCAGGCTAAGGATGTGTAGCGTAATGTATAAAAAAAGAGAAAACTGGCAACATTGTTCACCAAAAACGTACGTTATTATTATTCATTAACATCTGCTTGAAAATTTTAAAGAGTTTGTCCATAAAAAAACCGTACCTTGTTACCAAGATACGGTTATTAAAAATACGATCATTAAAAATACGGCTATTCAGATTTTAGTCTTCGTTTATTGACAGTTTGTTAAGTGTCATCTGTAAAGGCTAACCATCGACTACCTCAAAGCTAAGACCTGCATGCGCTTCTAAACGTGTTAGCAGCTTATCACCCATCGCGGCTGCTGGCGTCCAAAACCCGCCACCGACATCATCTTTGCTAATATCTTGCGCTAAGCATAAGGCTGCTTGTGCCAGCATGCGTGACGTACTGCCATAACCAGGATCTTTATCGCCCGTTACTTTGGTGTTGATGGTGTCTTTATTGGCAGTTTTTCCAAAGAGACGAATATCGTAGTAACCGTTATCTTGGTCAGACTTCGACGGCCCAGAGCCAGCTTTTGGTAAGACATGCTTGGACAGCAATTCGCGGCTTGGCTTAATCATCATCGCGGTGGCAAATCCTAACAGTCCAGCGCTCAGTGCATAACTTGACAGTTTGCCTTTTACCCCATCTTTCATCCACATCGCTTCGTCATACTTAAAGTCGCGACCATATTTGTAGCCAAGCAGTTGGTTGCTGCGATGTACAATACGAGTGTTGATGCTTGCCATTACAAACGGGGCCAACCAGCGTTTGTGCTCATTATCGTATTCTGGCTTACTGACATTGGCTTGGCGCACGCTAGGCGCATCTTTATCATCATTGAGCAGATAAGGGTTTGCCACTTGCTTACGACGTGATTTATCTTTTCCTACTTCTTCAAAAATAGTCGCCATTGAGGCAACCGTACCACCAGATAAGCCACCTTTCGCCGCTTTTACGCGCATATGAATGACATCACAAGTGCTATCGAACTGAGCTTCTGCCTGCTGCTGGGTAAAATAAACGCCTAAATCTGACGGAATAGAGTCGAAGCCACAGGAATTGACGATACGAGCACCGCTTTGTTTGGCAGTCTCTTGGTATTTGTCCATCATATCTTTAATAAAGATGGCTTCACCGGTAAGGTCGACATAATCAGTGCCATTTTCGGCGCAAGATTTGACCAACGCCTCGCCATATCTTAAGTAAGGGCCAACGGTTGAGATGATGACTTGCGCCTGCTTGGTCATCTCATCTAGGCTAGCAGCGTCTTTACTATTAGCGATAATAATATCTACTTTGCTCTCAAGCTTGGACTGTAATTCGTTAAGCTTGTCTTCGTCACGACCTGCTATCGCCCACGTGACGTTGGAGCTATCCTTATTTTTGGCATTAGACAAAAAGCTTGTTAAATAATGAGCAGTAATCTGTCCAACAAAACTGGTCGCTCCGTATAAAATAATAGCGTAAGGGCGCTGGTTACTGTTGGTTTGTTTATTATCATCTGCTGCATTCGTATTCTTTGACGTATCCATATTATTAGCCATATTTATTGTCCTTAATAAGTGTTTTTCTGCATAATTTAATGCTAGAGCCGATCCATTATAAAAGTGTTGCAGCATTAACCTTGCTTGAAGTAGGGTCTATACATCTGCATTCGATTGCTTCGTACCATTTTTAGATTGAAGCGACTATAAATGAGTGATGGGAATAAAAAAAGATCCATATTTACATATCGTTAAATGGATTCTAAGTCGTCAATCTATTCTAAGGCATAATAATGGTAAGTAGGAACCAGTTAGTGTGAACTGTTATGGTTTATAGTAAATTATAGGGTGAAAATGCTCGGAGTTGAGTGATATCTCACCATCTCTACACATAAGTGCTGCAAAGCCAAGCAAAAATGTCTAAATATTAAGATTTGCTACAAAGATTACATAACCTACCGACATTATTACTAAAATGAACGTTTTTTGGCGAAAAATATTGCTAATCTATCCCCGTACACAGTTGTAAATAGTATTAAAAAAACAACAACTTAAATGGACATTAGATGAAGTAAGACGAATATTAGCAAGGATCATTTTTTAGGTCTGATATTTGTCCTTTTATCTGATTTTTGATAATTATTGAGGAGAAGGTTATGTTTCGTTGGGCTATTATATTTGCAGTAATCGCAGTATTAGCAAGTTTCCTAGGTTTCGGTAATATTGCCGGTTTAACTAAGGAAATAGCTTATGTATTCTTAATAGTAGCTGTAATATTAGTTATTGTGGCGTTTGTCAGTCGTAGAACTTAATGACAATCTTACCTAAATAATTTCCATGAAAAAGTCCTCAATTGAGGACTTTTTTTATGGAAATTATTTACTAATTTTTTTGCTTCACATATTGAGTCAATGAACATGACTTAATAAAGAATACGTCCAAATGTATTACAAGCGTTTGGGTTGAATAATATGTTCCATTCGTTTGGCCAAACGAATATCAAGACTGGTGATACCGCCCGTATCATGCGTGGTTAGGCGTACGTCTACAACATTATAAACATTGTGCCATTCAGGGTGATGTTCGAGCGCTTCGGCATGAAATGCGGCTTGGTTCATAAAACTGATGGCCTCAATAAAGTCATTAAATTCATAGCTTTTAATAATGCTGTTGCCGTCACGCTGCCAGCCAGCTAAGTCTTCTAGCTGTAAGTCAATTTGTTTGTCAGATAAACTACTCATGGTGGTCTCCCTTATTATTATGTTGGATGATTTGGTCGAGTTTTTATTAACTTTCATTATTTAATGGATTGATAAAAATTCTAATAAGTGCGCTAGCAACTTTATACTCTAAATAGGACAAAAAACCCACCTATATTCGATATCTTGTCATATATTTAAAAATAAATACATGATTGCAGACAGCAAATAAATAGGAGGGTAGTGTGGTAGCAATTGTTAGATCTTAATATAGTTAACCCTATATAGTAGGCTCTAAATAAAATAGGTACAAAGTGTCATAACGCGGAACTGAGACAAATTTTCCTTGCTTGCTGTGTCTACGCTGACAGAGGCTGCAAAAAATGTATCTCAGTTCCGCTGTCTTATTTTTGAATTGAACGGACTATAAGAGAGCCAGTTATACCAAATCTTGATACTCGGGATGCTTGCTTATATAAGAGGCAACAAATGAGCATTGTGGTACGACTTTTTTACCCTGTTCGCGTGCATAGTTCAAGGCATGTTTGACCAGACCAGAACCAACACCGCGCCCGCCCAATTCTTGCGGTACGATAGTATGGTCGTAGATTAGTTTATCATCGTGTTCCTGATAGCTGAGATAGCCAGTATGACCATCAATTGAGGTCTCAAAACGTTTAGCTTGGTCATCATGGACAATATCTAATGGTTTTTTTTCAGTATTATCGTTCATATATCACTCCATTATTATGATTTTTCTAAAAGGCTAATGTGTCGTTTTTATATTATGGGACATTATCCGTTGTTACACCAGTCATGTACGACTGCTTATGGTAAACACAGATAGGTAAAATGTTACCGTTAATATTATATGAGCGCTACAGACAAAGTTTTTACCATAATTTTTATAACATTTACTTGGAATAAAATAAGGCTTGTTGCACGACAGGTGGCAGATATTTGCTTAAGCCGCGCATAAGTGGTTCATCTTTTGGCGTTGTAACATTACTTGTATGCGCTGGCACGTTAGATTGCGCTTGCAAATGTGCCTGCCACTCTTCTGCACTTGGTTTGCTAAAATGCTTGATACGACCCAGTACTTGTTTGAATTGGCGACCAAACCGACCCGTGTTATAAGACAAGCCATACTTTTGGCATATTGCCTGTACTTGGGGCGCGATACGCGCGTAATGGCGAGCAGGCATATCAGGGAAGATATGATGCTCGATCTGATGTGACAAGTTACCCGTTAAAAGGTGAAACCATTTGCTGCCTTGAATGTTACTAGAGCCAAGGATTTGGCGCACATACCAGTCGCCTTTGCTTTCATTATCAGCCAGATGGGTATAGATATGCGCCTGTTCGGTAAAGTGACCACAAAATATTACTGCCCACGTCCAAATATTGCGAGCGACATTGGCTGTAAGGTTACCACTCAGCGTCGTCATCGCACTACGGCGACCGAAAGCTAAGCCAGCCAGCGTCGGAAAAACAAGATGATCTTTGCCCACTTGCCGGGCGATTTTACTCAGTAACGCATGAGACTTTGGCTGCATGATCTCTGTTAGCTGTGGCGACTCTGCATATTCGTCAACGCTGATTTGGATGTCATGAAAAGCCACCGCCCACTCAAATCCCAATGCCAATATCATGGTCTTCAGTAAATTATAACGGTCGCTTGGCGTCCAAGGCTGTTCATCAGTTACCCGAATCAAATGATAACCAACGTCGTGATCGCGCCCAACAATATTCGTATAAGTATGATGCAGGTAGTTATGCGAATGCTGCCAGAGCGGCGCTGGACAAACGATGTCCCAATCAAACTGCTTACTATTCAGATGCGGATGCTGCATCCAGTCATATTGACCATGCATGACATTATGACCAAGCTCCATATTATTTAAAATTTTGCTAAAACTTAATAGGGAAGTGCCCAGTAACCAAGTGACTACTCTACTTTGTCGTGATGACAGTCGACCTGACACAGCGAGTAGACCACGGGCCAGTATTTCACTATAGACGACGGTGCTATAAACGCGCTGAATATAGCGAGCGTCATCAGCGCCCAGTGAGTCCATCACGCTCTGATACAGCGTGTTTAGCTCAGCAGCCAAGGCTTCTGTACGCGCTGTTGGTAATTGTGCGCCGCTCAGGGTTGGATATAAACCTTGTTTTGGCGATAGATTCGTTAAACCAGCAAATGTAGGCACGGCAGACTGGGCGGTGAACATAGGCGGTAATAAGCGCATAAATAGTCCTTAACCGAGACTGCCTAGGGTGTCAGACGACAGCGCCGGTTTTATGATTCAAGTGGGCTTTAGCATATAATATGCTAAAGCGTTAAGCTATCTAAATCTGGTACAAGTTGCTGTATTTTATTTAGTTTACTTAGGGCATGTCCTCAATCTGAACGAACCTGCCTAAATGGTCTAAAAATGGCTAAATCTTGCCAAACTGCGTCAAATAGCTAGTCAATATCTCGATATTATCTGCGCTACTTTCCTTATTTACCTGCACTTTATCTCATTTTTATCGCCATTTTTAAAATGAGGACACGCCCTAATTAATCAGTAATAATAACAAGAAAATCGTATTTAATTTTGAGTTTGCAAGGTTTTTTCTACACTATAAACCGTGAGTGGAGGCGTACCAACACCTAATAGCTATCTAATAAAAGAAGCCTGCTTTATACATCCAAAATGACGTCTGTCATCGGGATATTGATACAGGTCTGAATAGATTCAACACCATGACTGCTTAGCTTGCCCGTTTGGATATTTTTGACGACACCGCTGATTTTTTGGCAGCGACACAGTTGACAGATTCCTTGTCTACAACCATAGCTCAGTCTGATACCTGCTTGCTCCGCGCCCAAGAGTAAAGTGGTGCCACTACTAAACTGCTGCTGTCGTCCACGTAAATAGACCGTTTGCACTGCTATATCAGCCGTTTCCTCATTTGTACCAAGGCTCATATCAGAATCAGGCAATGCAGTGCCAAACCGTTCGACAATCACGTTATCTCGCAGCGAGCGCTTAGGTGCTAGAGTGTGGTTATCTGAAGGCAGGCTTAACGTCTCTAGAGCACGGTAGAGCCCTGCCAATAACGAGGATGAGCCGCAGGCGAATATCGTTGACTCTGCTAGTGACAACGGCAGCAGTGATAAGGTGTCTACGTCTAAGTGTCGCGAGCCTGCTAGCTGGCTACTGTAGTTATTTGGGTCAGCGGTATTCACCATATAGTAAGCAAAATAGGGATAGGCAGTTGCTAAGTGTTGCCAGTAAGCTTGGAAAGGTGATTTTGCCAATGACGTACGGTGATAATATAACAAAGTGACAGTGCGGCTTTGTGCTAATGCTTGGGTAATCAATCCTAACATCGGGGTAATACCGCTACCACCAGCGATAAATAATAACGGCGATTGCTTAGAGCGTGACACCTCACTGTTCTGCTTGGTTAATTTTGCTGATGTATCCGCCAAGGTAAAATCACCGCTTGGCAAGCTACTATCGAATACCGTACCAAGTGACGCTTGTTGAGTCAGATAGTCTGAAACCAACCCTTGCGGTTTGATGGCAATAGTAACGGTGGCACATAAATTATTGCTGGCACTGTCATTAACGGCATTTTTAGCGTTGTCATCAAAGATAGCGTTGTGCAAATCTGCTGGCTGCGGAAACATCCCAACCAGTGAGTAGCTGCGCTGATGGTTGATACCTTCGATAGGCACAGTCAGATGAATATGTTGCCCGCCGTGCCAGCTATCATCGATAGTAAATGCTTGACGTTTAAAGGCCTGATTGGCTTCAAATTTTAGCGCGACCAATTCCTCGTTGATCGTCTGTCGCGCAATAAGGCGTAGTTTGGGCGTGGTCAACGACCAAAACGGATGCAAGCGCGACCCAATAAAATCAACGAACGCGCGTTGGATAATCTCAGGGCGGTAGCCGGTCGTCATAGAATACCTTTTATCATATGCTTTTCAATCATTGTAAAGTCGTGCGTTTGACTGCTCACTTAACTGCTTTTGCCGTCGCTTTTATCAGCGCTTATACATATTAGAACAGATAAAAAAACTCTACAATTATTAAAATATTTTATTAAAAATATCTAATATCTTAACGGCTATTCATTAATTTTGCGAAAAATTTGCTGCAACTTTTTGTGAGGTTTATAAAACAGAAGCGTATCAGGGTAATATGATTATTGTTCAAATTAGAGCTTATACTGACTATTATAGGCTGCATTTAAGCAAATAATCTTGTGCTGATAGGCGTAAAAACTTGCGCTTATAGGTGCAAAAATACGAAATCAATGCCAAAGAGTGCTAAAGCCATCTACTAGCTTGCAGGGTATGCGCCACAATGCGATAATGGCCTATAATTTGTAACCCTGATTTTGAGGTGCAGCACGCTTGGCATCATTGCTAAGTATGATTTGCTTGCCTCTTCTATGCAGTCTATCGGAGTGTTAATGGCTCAATATATTTACACGATGAACAACGTGTCAAAACTTGTTCCACCTAAGCGTGAAATCCTAAAAAATATCAACCTATCGTTTTTTCCGGGTGCCAAAATCGGTGTACTCGGTATCAACGGCTCAGGTAAATCAACCTTGCTACGCATCATGGCAGGCGTGGATACAGAATTTAGTGGCGAAGCACGCGCGCAAACGGGCACCAAAATCGGCTATTTGCCGCAGGAACCACAGCTTGACGACAGCAAAGACGTACGTGGTAACGTCGAAGACGGCATGCGCGAAGCGTTGGATGCGCTCGCTCGTTTAGATGCTATCTATGCTGAATACGCTGAGCCTGATGCAGATTTCGATAAACTTGCTGAAGAGCAAGGCAAGATGGAAGACATCATCCAAGCATGGGATGCGCATAACTTAAATACCCAGCTTGAAAAAGCGGCTGATGCATTGCGTCTACCGCCTTGGGATGCCGATGTCAGCAAACTGTCTGGTGGTGAAAAACGCCGTGTGGCACTATGCCGTTTACTATTGTCGCGCCCAGATATGCTGTTACTTGACGAACCGACTAACCATTTGGACGCCGAATCTGTCGCGTGGCTAGAGCAGTTCCTACAGAACTACAGCGGTACTATCGTGGCTATTACCCATGACCGTTATTTCTTGGATAACGTTGCTCAGTGGATCTTGGAGCTTGACCGTGGCCATGGCTATCCGTACGAAGGCAACTATACCGAGTGGCTCGAGCAAAAGAACACCCGTCTAGAGCAGCAGAACAAGCAAGAAGAATCCTTTGCTAAAGCGCTGAAAAAAGAGCTTGAGTGGATTCGTAAAAACCAAAAAGGCCAACAAGCCAAGTCTAAATCTCGCGTCCAGCGCTTTGAAGAATTGAACTCACAAGAGTTCCAAAAGCGTAATGAGACCTCTGAGATTTATATTCCACCAGGTCCACGTTTGGGTAACAAGGTCATTGAGATTAATGACATCTCTAAATCATTTGGCGATCGCTTGCTCTATGAAAACCTAAGTTTTAACGTCCCAGCAGGTGCTATCGTTGGTATCATTGGTCCAAATGGGGCGGGTAAAACCACACTATTTAACATGATTACTGAACGTGATACGCCAGATACTGGAACCGTTGATTTGGGTGAAAGTGTCAAAGTCGCTTATGTTGGTCAGGTACGTGACAACTTAGACGACAGTAAAACCGTTTGGGAAGAAGTGTCTGACGGTCTTGATATTATTACGGTTGGCGATTACACCACGCCAAGTCGTGCTTATATCGGTCGCTTTAACTTTAAAGGCTCAGACCAGCAAAAACACGTTGGTCAATTATCAGGTGGTGAGCGTAACCGCTTGCAGCTTGCTAAGACACTAAAACAGGGTGCAAACGTCTTGCTCCTTGATGAACCATCAAACGATTTGGATATCGAAACCTTACGTGCGCTAGAGGATGCAATTCAAGTATTCCCAGGCACGGTCATGGTCGTCTCGCATGATCGCTGGTTCCTTGACCGTATCGCCACCCATATTTTGGCGTTCGAAGAAGAAGGTCCAATTTGGTTCGATGGTAACTACTCTGAGTTTGAGACTTATCGTAAAAAGACCATGGGTGATGCTGCCACTCCTAAGCGTATGAAGTATAAAAAGATTTCTACCTAGAACCTTTGTTTATCATAAGAGTTTTTAGACAATAATTTTAGACATAAAAAAAGACCTCTAATGAATTAGAGGTCTTTTTTTATACTTAATTTGCTATAAATTAACGTTTACGGCCAAATTTACGCTGCTTTTTATTGCTAATCTCAGTAATCGCATGAGTGATTTCCTCTTCATCTAAGCTGGCCACTTGCTGTAATATTTGCATCATATCAGGGCTGAGCACGTATTTGGCATGATGGGCAATGTCGTTGATACGCTGATCAAAAGTCAACACACCCGTCTCATCATCTTTTTGCAAATAATCTAGACGGGTCAAGGCACTAATAAAGCTGGTGAATAAGGCGCGGTCAAAGAAATCAGGAATATCATCAGCATATAAGACGGACAAGCGCTGCCCAAGTAGATGACACAAATCAACCACTTCGTTTTCGGTCAAATTGCCCGAGCCTTGCTGAGCCAAAAGCGCAAGCGTCATAAAGTAACGCTCAAGGCTTTGTTCGACAGGCGTCGCGAGTACCTGTAGCTGCTGATAGCATTTACTATTAGACTCAGGAACGCTAAGCACACCATCGCCCAACTCGACGATCAGTCCATGACTGAGCAGGTTATCCACTTTTTTATTGAGCGTTTCGGCTAGGCCATGCGCTGGGTAGTATAAAAACAGCTCACTTTGTAAAAACGGATATAACTGCTCGGCAATGCTATTGAGACGACTGCGTTCGATACGACCGTTACGGGCAACCAAAGCGGCTAGGAATGACAGCAGAATAAAGACATGCAAAATGTTATTACGGAAGTAGCTGAGCAGGGCGGCTTGTTTGCCAGCGACTTGAATGATATCCCCTAAAATATGCGGGATACGCTCGATAAGCTTGAGCTTAACCCCATAATCGATGATTTGCTGTGGTGACATATCAGTGACCACCGTATCATCAGAGTAGGGCAGCTGCTGAGCCAGACCTTGATATAGGGCGATTTGCTCACGGCAGATCTCTTCATCGAGCGCCGCTTTTGGTGCTGATAGCAGGACTAATGACAATAGTGACACCGGAGTGACGACGGCGGCTTTATTGATATGCTGCATCACTTTGACGCCGATGTTATCGACCATCGCGCCGGTTTTTTCATCGAGTGGGGTATCCGTGCGATCACTAGGTAAGCTGTTGGCGGGTACATCAAATTTTTGCATAAAGTCGCTAAGGTGTAGCGGTGTGCCAAAGCTCAAATGCACGTTACCAAAAATACGCTCAATCTTACGCCCAACTTTGAGTAAGCCTATTAACGACTCAGATTCTTTTGGCTTGCCTTTTAGCTCACCAACATAGGTGCCGCCTTCCATGATGCGCTCATAACCGATATAAGTCGGGATGAAGACTACTGGCTTATTGGTTTGGCGTAACTGACTGTGTACCGTCATGGCCAGCATACCCATCTTCGGTGGTAATAGACGCCCTGAGCGTGAGCGCCCGCCTTCGATGAAGTATTCAATTGGGGTATTACGGGTAATAAGCGTATGCATATACTCACGGAGTACGGCGGTATAAAGCGCATTACCACGGAAGCTTCGACGAATATAAAACGCCACCGCGCCGCGCAACAGTGGGCCTAAGATGGGCACATCTAAGTTATCACCTGCTGCAACATAAGGAATGCTCAGGCCACGTTTATAAATGACATAAGACAGTAGAAGGTAATCGACATGACTACGATGACAAGGGACATATACCAGCTCGTAGTCGGTGGCAAGCTCGCGTACACGCTCGAAGTGATGGACTTCTACACCGTCATAGAGCTGCGTCCATAGCCATGTCAAAAATTTATAAAAACCGCGTATGATAGAGTGCGAGTAGTCATTGACCATCTCGTTTGCATAGCCCTTGGCAAGGATACGGGCATCACGAACATTGGTGCCTGACGCTTTGGCCTCAGCTTCTATCGCATGCTTAATCGCTGGTGAATATATCAGCTTATCCACCAAGTTGCGCCTGTCTGATAAATCAGGACCAAGCATGCTGGCCCGCTGTTTATCTAGGTAAATATTAAGCTGTTGTTGCAGCATGCGCACCAATTCACGATTGCCATCGGCAGCCGCGACTAACGCATAATTCGCTACGGTAGTGGTCTCATTTGTGCTATCAGCAGTTGAATGGCTCGAATCAGTTGAATCAGTGGCAGTAGAATCAAAGACATCGGGGCCTTCTCCATGACCTTGGAGATTGTCATTGATAAGGGTGCGCAAGTCTTGCGGTGGGTGGAACTGGACAAAGGTATCGCGTCCCATCACTCCGATATTAAATAACTGCTTGGTGATGCTAGGGTCTTCCCAGTTATCAGCGGTCAATAGCTTAAAGAGGGAGTCTTCTTTTTCGGGTGCGCGTCCCCACAGGATAGAGACGGGCACTAAACGAACCTTTAACTCTGGATGCTGTAAAACGGCAGACACCAAGCGTGATAGTCGTGGCGACAGCTGGCTGTCTTTAGAATGTGGATGGTGCAAAAATATAATGGCCGCGTTTTCTTTAATGTTATGGGCGACATCATTCACCCCGACCAATGCTGGTGGTAGGTTGTGCTCTTGCGTCTGCAAGTCGATCAAAATACTGTTGGAGCGCGAATAATCTTGCAGCACATAAAATCTGAGCGTCTGATCATCCGTATCAAACTCCGGCAATTCGCCCAACAGCTTCGGCTTAACGGCGACATCGAGTAGCTGACCCGATACCTTACGATAGAGCTGATTGATGGGCGCATTCGAGTAAGGCTTGGTAACGACTGGCTCGCCGTCAGTTATTGCATCGTTGTCTGTCGCTGACGGGCTATCGGCCGTGACTGGCGCTTTAAAAATCCGTTTTTTTAGGAACTTATTCTTTAAGAAACTGGGTATCATAATGGGTATCAAAATTAGTGAAATGTATTACTCTTATGATGCCATAAAAGCCATCAAAGCGATATATTATGTCTGTATATACTGCTAATATTAATACGAATCGGTAATTATTTTGTGAGTGAAATGCCGCTTAAAAGGCTCAATTATTTGAAGTCTAAAGGCTTTAGCGTAATAATATAATAGCGTCAGCGAGCATGAATGAATATTCAGACCAGTCTGTACACGCACTCACTGCTGTTAAACAAATCTCCTTCAAACAACCAAAAGTTCAACGCCTATGACTCCTGCTATCCAACTTGCCAAACAGCGCGGCCTTGATTATCAGCTGCACGAATATACTCACGACAGTAGTGCCGCATCTTATGGCTTAGAAGCTGCCGAAAAGCTGGGCGTGGAGGTAAAACAAGTATTCAAAACCTTGGTGGTGTCGACTGACCATGGCTTGCTAGCTGTGGCTATTTTGCCCGTTGATAGAACTTTAAATTTCAAAAAAATGGCCAAAGCGCTGTCTGCTAATAAAATGCTGATATGCAAAAAAGTACAGATGGCAGACCCTAAGCAAGTCGAACGTAGCACAGGTTACGTACTGGGCGGGGTCAGTCCATTGGGACAAAAGAAGCGCTTAGCGACTATTATAGACAGTTCAGCTGAGCAGCAGCCAACCATTTATGTGAGTGCGGGGCGTCGCGGCTTAGAGATTGAACTGCCACCGATACAATTGGCCGCCACCCTTGACGCACGTTTTGCCGCCATCACTGATGAATAATGGTTAGGTTCGTGCTGACCAAGCACACTCATTTTTTATCCGTTTTCCATGCTTTTTAATGTACTTATTTTTTTAAGATATTTATATTTTTAACCCCACTCTCAACTTTAAAAGTGATTGAAAAAAGAAGAGCACCTCACTAATCTATTGTTTTCGACCAAGAATACAA